>DATHTS010000606.1:0-5516 GCA_035462935.1 Pyrinomonadaceae bacterium | reverse complement strand
GCAAAGTCGTTTCGGCGCACCGCACACCGGATTTACTGTTTGAATTCGCCAAATCGGCGGAATCGCGCGGCATCGAAGTCATCATCGCGGGCGCGGGCGGCGCGGCGCATCTTCCGGGAATGTGCGCTTCGCAAACCGTTCTGCCGGTTCTCGGCGTCCCCGTCCAAAGCAAGGCTCTTTCGGGAATGGATTCGCTGCTTTCGATTGTCCAAATGCCCGCCGGAATTCCGGTCGGAACTTTGGCAATCGGCGCGGCAGGCGCGAAAAATGCGGCGCTTCTGGCAATTTCGATTTTAGCAAACTCGCGTCTTGAATTGAGAAAAAAATTGAGCGAGTTTCGGCAGAAGCAAACTCAAACAGTTCTGGATTCAAAGCTAAAAAGTTAACCACAGATACACATAGATACACACAGATTTTAATAAGATTCTTATCTGTGTTCATCTGTGTTAATCTGTGGTTTCATTTTTCTAAAAACTTGTGGCAAAAACGATTCTTCCAAATTCAACCATCGGCGTTTTCGGCAGCGGTCAGCTCGGGCGGATGTTCGCCATCGAAGCCCGCAAGATGGGTTATCGAGTTCACACATTTTCGCCCGCGTCGGATACGCCGACGGGACAAGTCGCGGATTTGGAAACTACCGCCGATTATGACGATTTGGATGCGGTGAGAAAATTTGCCGAAACGGTTGATGTAGTAACTTTCGAGTTTGAAAACGTGCCTTCAAAAACCGTCGAAGCTGCCGCCGAATTTGTCGAAGTTCACCCGAAAGGCGAGATTTTGCACACGACGCAGAATCGTCTGCGGGAAAAAATCTTCCTTTCGCAAAACGGATTTCCCGTCGTCCCTTTCCGTCATATCAAGCTCATCGAAGATTTATACAAAGCCGCGGAAGAAATCGGCGCGACGGCAGTTTTGAAAACCGCCGGTTTCGGCTACGACGGCAAAGGGCAGACTAAGATTACATCAACCGGAGAGATCGAGCCGGCGTTTGAGAATCTGAAAGGAAACGAGGCGGTTTTAGAGGCTTTTATCGAATTTGAAAAGGAAGTCTCCGTCGTCTGCGCCCGCGATGCGAAAGGAAATTTCGCGCATTACGGCGTGATTGAAAACGATCACGCAAATCATATTTTGGATGTTTCGTTTGCTCCGGCAATTGTTTCGGAAAAAGTTTTTCGTGAAGCGATTGAGATTGCCTGGAGCGTCGCCGAAGCTTTCGATTATGTCGGGACTTTGTGCGTCGAGTTTTTCCTGACAAAAGACGAAAAGCTCATTATCAACGAAATCGCGCCGCGCCCGCATAATTCGGGACATTTAACGTTTGACGCCTGCGTAGCCTCGCAGTTTGAACAGCAGCTGCGGGCGGTTTGCGGTTTGCCGCTCGGCTCGACGGAATTTTTGCGACCGGCGGCGATGGCAAATCTTTTGGGCGATTTGTGGCAAAAAGGCGAGCCGGATTGGATAAATGTTTTGAAATCTCCTGAAATAAAGCTTCATCTTTATGGAAAGCAAGAAGCGCGAATAGGGCGCAAAATGGGACATCTGACGGCGATGGCGGAAACGTCTGAAAAAGCCGTGAAAATTGTTCGTGAAGCAAGGCAAGGTTTATCTGCGAAGTTACAGGAAGAAGCCCAAGAGATTTAATATTTTCAAAATCTTTTTGCCAGCCAAACTCCGCCAAGAACTCCGACAAAACCAAGAAAAACGCTCAGGAAAAGATACGAAAAAGCCGTTATAAAATTTCTTTCTCTGACAAGCCCGAAAATTTCTATCTCGAATGTCGAAAAAGTGGTAAATCCGCCTAAAAATCCGATGAGAATCATCAGCCGCAGATTATCGCTGACGGCGATTTTATCAGTAAAAAGGATCAGGAAAAAGCCGATGAGAAATGAACCGCTCACGTTGATAAATAAAGTCGGGAAAGGAAAAGTTTGAAAGATGCTTGCCAGTGGCGAGATATTTAACAGATGACGCGCCACCGCGCCGAACGCGCCGCCGACGGCGATTGATAAAATTCTAAACAGAGTTTCCACGCTTTCAGCGCCGGAGAAATTCCGGCACTAAATTTTCAACCGTGGAAACCCGAAAAAGCAAATCCGAATCAGCTTTTTTCCCCGGTTTGCGAATCGTATTGATCTAGGAAAGAATCCATTTGCGGCTTCTCGATTTTTCTTTTCGGCGGCTCTAGTTCTCTAGCTTTCGGCAAAGGTTTAATTCTCGGTTCTTCCGTTCGCTCTTCTCTTTGCACGGGAATTCCGTCAATGTCTTTATATTCGACGACCGGTTTCGGTTTTTCTATCTCTTCGGTTTGCACCAAAATTCTGCTCGGCAAAACTAAAATCGGTTCTTCCGGCAATTCGTAGGTTTCTATTTCTTCCGCCAGAATTAAGTTTTGTCTCGGCTGGTGCTTCCAGCAATGAATATTCGACGCCGCATAAGTCGGGACAACTACTTTTTCCTCTTGCGGGCAGTTTTCGTCAGCCAACATTCCGGTATCAGGGTCAATTACTACCGTCGTTAAACCCGCCGGCATCGAGAAATTCTCGCCGCCCAACTCCGGTCGGACTTCGAGAGCTGCTTTCATAAATTTCGTCCAAAGCGGAAGCGCGATGTCGCCGCCGGTCTGTTTAATATCTTCATTTTCATCGAAACCGACCCACGCAACCGTTACCAGATTCGGCGTATAGCCGACAAACCAGCCGTCTTTTGTCGTTCCGGTTTTACCGACAAAAACCGTATCACCGAGCGCCCCTTTCGCCTTCCGTGCCGTGCCGCGTTCGACTACGCCTTTGAGCATATCGGTTATCATAAACGCCGTTTTATCGGATACTACCTGATCTTCGCTCGGCATCGCTTCATACAAAAGGTCACTGTCGCCGGAAACGATTTTGGCGATATACGTCGGCTCGACTTCCCTTCCGCCGTTGGCGAAAACTGCGTAAGCCGAGGCTAATTCGAGCGGCGTTACCTCCATTGTTCCCAAAGCCATCGAGGGGTAAGGTTCGATATTTTCAAAGCCGAATTCTTCCGCTTTTCGCGCCACTCGTCTTAAGCCGGTCTGCATCGCCGCTTCCACCGCAACCACGTTTGAAGACTTGGCTAACGCCGTTTTCATCGTGATTTCATTCATCGTGTATGAATCGCCGTAATTTGCCGGTTTATAAGGTTTTCCGTAATGATCATAATTAAACTCCATCGGTTCATCGGAAAAAACGCTGATCGGCGTCAAGCCTTTTTCCAAAGCCGCCGCATAGATAAAAGGCTTAAATGCCGAACCCGGCTGACGTTTTGCGTCCGTAACGCGGTTAAACTGCGATTGGCGATAATCTCTGCCGCCGACCATCGCCAGAATATGCCCGTTTTTCGGATTAATGGCGACAATTGACGCCTGTAAATTCAAGCCTTTTTTGCGATAAATTTTATCGAGTTCAACAAGATGTTCATTGACGGTTTGTTCGGCAATTTCCTGCAACTGCGTATCAATCGTTGTATAGACACGCAAATTAAAATTCGTATTTAAAACATCGCTCTCAAATCTTTCCGACATAGCTTTCGTCGCCGCGTCAACAAAATACGGCGCAACCGTGCGGTCGTCGTGTTTCGGTTTGGCTATGATGATTTCAGAATTTACGGCTGTTTCAAATTCCTGCGGCGAAACCAAACCGAACGTCTGCAACCTGTCAATTATCCATTCGCGCCGATCTCTCGCCCGCTCGGAATTTTTGTGCGGCGCGTAACCGTTCGGATTTTTTATCATCGCCGCGATGGTCGCCGCTTCCGCCAAGGTTAAATCCTCTAAATCCTTATCGAAATAAGCTCGCGCGGCTTGCTCGACGCCGTGAACGCCGGTCGCGCCGTGCTGTCCGAGATAAATTTCGTTGCAGTAAAGGGCGAAAATATCCTCTTTGGACATTTTATTTTCCAAAGCCAAAGCTAAAAAAGCTTCTGAGAATTTGCGCCCAAAAGTTTTTTCCGGCGTCAGAAAAGCGTTTTTTACAAGCTGCTGGGTAATGGTCGAGCCGCCTTGTCTGATTTCGTTGTTGGAAATGTTTTTGTAAACGGCGCGTAAAATGCCTTGCGGATCAATCCCGCGGTGCTCGAAAAAACGCTGATCTTCGGCAATCAAAATCGCATTCCGCAGTTTTTCGGGAATTTCATCATACCGGAGCGCGTGGTTCACGCCGCGCTTTGCTTCCGAGCGCCCGGTTAAAAGCTCCGGTTGAATTTCGTATTCTTCGAGCGGGCTTTCCCCATCGCTGATAGCGGCGACTTTATCGTCTGAAAATTTTATAACCGCCTTTTCCGCTTTGTTGTTGTAATGATTGTTGGTTTGAACTTCGACCGAATTGTCTTTAACTACAAAACTACCGTTAAAGATGTAATCGTTCGCCGCATTTTCCACGTAACCGGAACGGCGAAGCTGCTCGACAACCTTGTCTTTCGAGATTTTTTGTCCTTTTCTTAATTTATATGGAGCGGCGTAGAGACCGGCTCGCGTGTGCCAAAAACCGGAACTGATACGCTGTTCGATAAGTGCAGAATATTGATTATAAAAATAATAAAAACCGATGCCGGAAAAAATCGCAAAAATCGCAAAGATAAAAATTGAATAAATAAAAGCTTTAGCCGCAAACTGTTTCGTGCGCGTCAAAAACTTTTCACGATGAATATATTTATTTACTGATTTTTCCTTTTCAGCTTTTGATTTAAGCTTTCCCGTTGAATTCTCCAAATTTAAAATTGCCGCTGCCATTCGTTCCCCCTTGTTCGTATAAAGACTAACTTTGAATAGTGCAATGCCTATGCCAATTTCGGGGAAGAAGCTTGTAGTTGGTTAAATGAAGAAATGAAATAGATTAGAGCTATGACAACCTTTCTTTTGAGATTTTAGATAAGTGATTTTTATCGAGAAAAATTGTATCAAGACAATACAAAAATCCGATTTAACTTTTTGTTTTCAGTTATTTATCAAGAAACTTTGCAATCCCGCGCTGACAATCCTCAGTCAAACGCGCAATCGTATTAACTTCCGCGCCGGTTTCCAAAGCCGTGTCGAAATTCATCCCGTCCATTTGATAAAGCAGTTTTTTCGACAAAACAACGGCGGAACGGCTGACTTTTTCGTAAACGGAAATATAGCTTTTTACTTCTTCATCGAAATTTTCATCCTCGAAAACTCGATTTATCAAGCCGATTCTCTCAGCCTCTTCCGACGAAAAATCAAAGCCCTGAGTTATCAGCTCAAAGCTGCGTTTTTCCGAAATATTCCGCCGCAAAATCGCCATTACCATCGCCGGAACAAACCCGATTTTCACTTCCGGGTACCCGAACCGCGCCGAACGCGAAGCTAAAACAACGTCGCAAGCCGTCGCCAAACCGCAGCCTCCAGCCAAAGCCCGCCCGTGAACCGCCGCGACAACCGGAATTTTCACCTTTCTTATCAAAGAAAACAGCTCCATCAAATTTTCGGCATCGGCGAGATTTTCCATCACGTCGCTCTTGGAAATCTTCCGCAAAGC
>DATHTS010000605.1:0-7358 GCA_035462935.1 Pyrinomonadaceae bacterium | reverse complement strand
TTTTTGGCGGGATGGCGATTCAGGATGACGCGCCGAAATGGGTGGCGACGCACCGGATTCATCATCAGTTTGTCGAAACCGAGCGCGATCCGCATTCGACTCGTCCGGGATTTTGGTGGGCGCATTTGGAATGGATTGTGCGCGGAACGGCGCAGGATCACGACGAAGCGACTTTGAAACGCTATGTGCCGGATTTGATGAAGGATAAATTTCACGTTTTGTTAGCGAAATATTATTACGTGCCGCTTGTTATTTCGGGCTTTATTTTATTCGCCATCGGCGGCTGGTCAATGGTTTTGTGGGGCGTTTTCACACGCGTCGTTTTCGGCTGGCATTCGACGTGGCTGGTCAATTCGGCAACGCATCTGTGGGGAAAGCGCCATTTTGAAACTAAGGATGATTCGACCAATAACTGGTGGGTGGCGCTGCTCACATTCGGCGAGGGCTGGCATAACAATCATCATGCGCAGCCGAGTTCGGCGCGACACGGTTTGAAATGGTATCAATTCGATATGAACTGGCTGACAATTCGCCTTTTTGAAAAATTCGGTTGGGCGTCGGAAATTCGGGCGTTTGACACGAAAAAGGCGATAATTGAACCGAGCCGCTCGGCTTAAAACAATTACAGATACCGTAAAAAATTCTAATGTTTTCTTTTTGTTAGCAAATCATCCGCTTGAAATAATCGAGCGGATGATTTGCTTCTTTTAATCGTTCTTTACACTACTGAGCTAACCGTAGAAGTTTGCATGACGCGGCTTATATTTTCCGGCGAGTAAAAATCCTGAACGGGAACGGTTCCCGCCACAGTTCCGAAAAATCTGGCGGTTTCCTTTTCGTTTCCCCGCAAAGCGGCAAATAGCATCTGCATTTCGGGCGGCGGCGCGGCGAGTTCGGCAAGCTGGCAGGTGTATTCAAACATCGGCATTGTTTTTTCGTTTCGCTTTTGTTCATAATCGGCAAGCGCCTCTTCCATCTCGCATACGCCTGAAAACGCATCGTCAATCGCTTCCGCCAGCATTTCGGCGTGTGTAAAACTGTCCGTTATGCCCTGCGCCGTAACCGGGTCTTTGTGATAGCCGGCGTCGCCGACCAAAGCCCAGCCTTCGCCGTAGGATTTGCGAATAAAATTCGGGATGATGCCCGCTCCGTAAAAAGGCTCTTCTCGTTTGCCGTCGCGGATGCGTTCGGCAAGCGAAGGGGCTTGTTCGCTGACGGCGTTCATAAACGCTTCTTCAATGTTCGACCTGACGCGCTGGAATTCGCTTTGTTTCCAGATGCCGACAACCATTGTCAGCCCGTCGTTTGTCGAATCGGCGACGAAACCGTGATTTGGGCGAATATAAAGCTCGGTAGCTTCGAGCGGAATGCCGCTAAAATAAGAATAATAATTGCAGGTAAAAAGTCCCCGATCAATAATGACAGGCGCTTTCACGCTTTTGGCGACAAACGAACGCGCTCCGTCCGCGCCGATTACGATTTTCGCTTTTTCAGTAACAATCGAGCCGTTTTTATCGCGTCCGCGAATTCCTGCAACGCGGTCGCCGTCCCATAAAAGTTCGGTCACGGTAAATCCGTCACGAAATTCCGCGCCCGCTTCGACTGCCGCATCGGCTAAAATCGTATCCAGAATTCTTCGGCGCGGCACATATGCTTCTTTAACTTCGCCAGCCGGTGTAGCGCCTCCCGTCAGCGCAAAAGGTCCGACATCGAACCGGAATTTTGTCATCGGCGGACAATTTGAAACTCGCACTTTTTCGAGAATTCCCCAATCCTTTAATTTTTTTACTCCGGGCTGATGAATATGATGCGTGGAAATCGTGTCGCTCGGAAAAACCGCCTTATCAACAACCAGAACTTTGTAACCTTTTCGCGCCAGCAGCATCGCTAAGGGTGACCCAGCGCATCTCGCGCCAACAACAATCGCGTCAAACATAATAAAACCTCCGAAAAAATAGCGGGAAAACTTTCCCTGAAATTTAACGCGCAAAATTTCAGAAAAAAGTTAGGCGGCTGAAAGAAAATTTGTGATTTTAGCCTTAAAATTATAAATACTGTATAATTTTTTCATTGAAAGCCCTGTTCGCTTTCCGCCGTTTTTCTGCTCGAATATGCCTTCCGGTAAAACACACGACGCCATAACATTTCTTTTTGTCGCGCCCGTTTTTGCGGCGGCTTGGACGTGGACGGGAAATTTGCCGCTTGCCGTGATTGTTACGTTCGCTTTTCTTTTCGGCGGTTTGATGTTTGGTCCCGATCTGGATACGCTTTCCAAGCAATACACGCGCTGGGGCGTTTTTCGTCTCCTTTGGTATCCTTATCAGGCGTTTTTCAAACATCGCTCGCGCTGGTCGCACGGTTTGATTTTCGGCACATTTCTGCGCGTCGTGTATTTTATGGGCGTGCTGACGCTTTTGAGTTTTCTCTTTTCATACGTTTTTATAACAATTGCAGGCGGAGATTTGCCGGGTTTGTTTGAATTTACTAAAACTTGGCAGGAAATCGGCGATTTCGTTCGGACAAATTTCGGGCAATACGCTTTTCTCGCAGTTTTTGCCGGATTGTGGCTCGGAGCGGCGAGTCATACTTTGACCGATATGGCTGGCTCGTTTATCAAAACGGGGAAGATTACGGAGTTTTTTTGATTTTCGATTTATTATTTACGATTTTCGATTTGGTTTAAGCTATGAAGATTTTAGTTCTCGGCGCGGGCAGAATGGGGCTTGGCGCGGTTTATGATTTGGCGCATAATTCGACGGATGTCGAAGCCGTTACGGTTGCCGACAATGATTTAGAAAGGGCGCAGGCGGTTGCCGAAACCGTGGATTCAGCGAAAGTTTCGGCTGTCCAATTGGATGTTTCCGATTTCGACAAAACTCTCGCCGTTATGAAAGGAAACGACGCGGCGATCTCCTGCGTGAATTATTGGTTTAATCTCCAACTTTCCCGCGCCGCGATTGAGACGCGGTGTAATTTCTGCGATTTGGGCGGAAATAATTACGTCGTTGACGATCAGCTTGCGCTTGACGAGGAAGCGAAACGTGCCGGAATCAACATTATTCCCGATTGCGGACTCGCGCCCGGGATGGTTTCGGTTTTGGCGATGCACGGCGCGAAGCGGTTTGATGAAATCGAAGAAATTCATATACGCGTCGGCGGGCTGCCGCAAAATCCAAAGCCGCCTTTGAATTATCAGCTCGTTTTTTCCGTCGAAGGCTTGATAAACGAATACGTCGAAAAAGCTCGCGTGATTCGCGGCGGCGAAATAACCGAGGTCGAATCAATGACCGAGCTTGAAACGCTCGAATTTGAAAACTTTCCGCCGCTGGAAGCCTTTCAGACATCCGGTGGAACTTCGACTTTGCCTGATACTTTTTTAGGAAAAATCCGGGAACTCGACTATAAAACCATTCGCTACGCCGGGCATTGCGAAAAATTCAAGACGATGATTGATCTCGGTTTGTGTTCGAGCGAGGAACTTTTAGTTGATTACGTTAAGGTCACGCCGCGAAAGGTTTTCGGCGAGCTTCTGCAAAGAAATCTGCCTGCCGACGAGCCGGATTATGTTTTGGTAAGACTCGATTTTGTTGGGATAAAAGACAGCGAAAGAAAGCGTTTGCGCTACGACATCGTTGATAAATTCGATGAAGCGACCGGCTTGAGCGCGATGATGCGGACGACGGCTTTTCCCGCTTCGATTATCGCGCAGATGATGGCGCGAGGGGAAGTTTCCGAACGAGGCGCGACGCCGCAGGAAAAAGCGATTGACGCGGAGAGGTTTGTGGCGGAATTAGAGCGCAGGAATATCAAAATAAAGGAAAATTGGATATGAGCAAGCTGTTTCGGATAGTTCCATGGATAATTCTTCTGATCCCTTTTATCTTATTGTCATTTTTTTATAACTCGATTGGCGAAGAAGTTTTGGTTTACAGGAGCTTTGATGGAAACCAAAATCAGTTTGCGCCGAAATCGCTTTTTACCGTTTTTCGCGTTCCTCTGATAGAAATAGTTTGCGCGTTAATGATTGAAATTATGAGGCGAAAAGCCTTTGATTTTGAAACAAAATCTCAATCGAATTATTACTTGATGTGGAGTATTCTACTTTTCGCGGTTGCCTTAAAATCGCTTTTACAAAGTCTTGAGTTTATTTCGTCAAGCGTTTTTCAAAACCCTTATTGGGCAAACTTCTTTTTCTACACTACATTCGCAATTGTTATCGGCGGAATAATTTTGGCATTTATCGAGGGAAGAAAGCTTTTCATAAATTTTAACCGTCAGGATTGGAAGATAAATATATGGGAAAAAATCGGTTTGGCGAGTCTCTTTCTGATCTACGTTTATTTGGCGTTCGCGCCGATGTTTATTTATTGATGAAAAGCTGAAAGGGCGGGAATCAATATTTAATTCTTTGTAAAACAAAAAGGCTTCACTTTTCAGTGAAGCCTTTTGTAATCGAAATTAAAACCTTTTAATATGCCCCAACGAGACGCGGATTGGCTTTTTTCTGTAAAAGTTTCCGCAATTTCAAACGAGCTTTGTGCAATTGCGATTTCGAAGTTCCGACCGAACATCCTAAAATCCGTGCGACTTCTTCGTGTTCGTAGCCTTCGATGTCGTGTAGAACAAAAACGTTTCGATAGCCGTCAGGCAATTGCTCGATGGCGCTTTCCAAAGCGATTTTGTCCACAATCGGCATTTTTCGGGGATTTTCCGTGCCGCCGACAACCTGCACCGGCGTTTCGCCTTCTTCCGTAGTTTTCTCAAACTTCACATTACGCTTACGGAAGTGCATTAAAACCTGATTAACCGTTAAACGATGCAGCCAAGTCGTAAAAGCCGAGTCGCCGCGAAAACTACCGATTTTACGATAAAGCTGGATAAAAACATCCTGCGTTAAATCTTCCGCTTCAGCGGCATTTTGCAGCATTCGCAAACAGATTGCGTAAACGCGGCGATGATGACGATTGTAAATTTCTTCAAAAGCCATCATATCCCCGCCGGCGGCGGCTTGCGCTAAAACATAATCGCTCGCCGAGTCAATGTTTTCAATCTGCTCGTTCTCTTCAATTTCGTTGAGGTTTTCTTCTTTTGTTTTTTGCCAAACTGGATAATTTAATGTTTCTGTTTTTGTCATTTTTCTAATTCCCCCTTCCTCAGTTTATATCAATTACCGTGCCAAAATCTAATCTGTAATTTTTCTCAACATATTTCCACGCATAAACAGCCGGTTTGTTGCATTTTCTCAGGCATATTATCGTATTCGCCGCTCATCCAAGTTTAGTTTCAGACGAAAGCGTGTATCTTTGACGCATTTCATACATGTTTTTGTATTAATTGGCAACATTTATTTTGCCGCTAGGTTTTTCTAAATGCTATTATTTTTATTCCAAACGGTTATGAAAAAATTCCTAAGCGGAGAAAACTTTACAATGAAAAAAGCCGGGCTGATTTTTGTTTTATTTTTTATGTTTTCGCTGGTCCTCAATGTTTCCGCGCAAATCCAAAGTCAGGAAATCTCGGAAAAAGAAGGTATTCCCGTTCTCATCAAACACCTGCCGGATTGGGAAAATGCACGAAATCGTGCCGCCTTTATCACCAATTCGGATGATTTAAGGAAGACTCTGGGCGAGCGTCCCGTTTTTGAGCAAGTCGAATTTATCGGCGGAACGGAAGCCGTCACCGCGCCTTACCCGGAGGGAAATCTTCTGATTGTCGAATACACAACGCCACAGGCTTCGGTTGATACGGACAATAAAGTCAAACAGCGTCTTGCCGAACTCGGACAAAATCCGCCGATTTTCTATCGCCGCATCGGAAATTACAACGTTTTCCTTTTTGACGGAACGGACGAATCTGCCGCCAACGCCTTGTTTGACCAAATCAAGTATCAAAAAACCGTTAGGTGGCTCGGACAAGACCCGACACTTTTACAAAGGGCGGAACGCGCCTTTATTCAAGGCACATCTTCTCTTTTTATTACAACGGTTTTGATAATTGTGTCTGGGTTTGGAATAGCCATAGCGACAGGTATATTGGTCGGTTTTATTTTCTTTTACATGCGCGAGCAAAAACGCGCGAATATGGGGAAATTTTCCGATGCAGGCGGAATGACACGCTTGAATCTGGATGAATTTACGCCGGAGGTTGCGCCCGACAGATTGCTGGAAGAATAGCCGCAAAAAAGCGCAAAAGACTCAAAATTAAAATTAACCGCAGATAAACACAGATAAAATTATTAAAAGTCTGCGTTCATCAGCATTTATCTGCGGTTTAATTCTTTTGTTATTTTTGCGCCTTTTTGCGGCTATTCTCTTAAGGCAAAGCCGCAGCTAATCTTTCGATATCTCCCCAATTATTAAAAAAATGCGGCGCGATGCGAAGCCGGTCGCCGCGCGGCGAGACGATAATCTTTTCATTTTCCAAGTGCTTGGCAATTTCGTTTGAAGTCAAACCGCCGCGATTTTTTATACAAACAATCTCAGATTTCTCGCCTTTTTCGCGTGAACTGATAATTTCATAATTCTTTTCCGCCAGAATCTCGCACAGATAATCTGTTAAATCCTCCAGATAATCAGCAATGTTCTCCAAACCGGTTTCGTCAAGCAGCTTCAAACTCTGCTCCAAGCCGTAAAAAAGCGCCGAGCCGCCCGTTCCCGATTCCCAAGCCAGCGCGTTCGGCTTGAAATCCTGTTCCAAATCTTCAAAATGCCAAGGCTCTTCGACGCTTATCCAGCCGACCAGCGTCGGTTCGATTCTTTCTCTGGCGCGGTCGCTCAGATATAAAATTCCGCCGCCTTCCGGCGAGCAGAGCCATTTGTGGCTCGCGCCCGCCGCCGCGTCAACCATCTGCGCGGGCAAATCAAAGGGCATCGCTCCGAAACCTTGAATAATATCCACGACAAAAAGCGCGTCCCGTTTTCGCGCCGCTCGCCCGATGCGTTCCAAGTCGGCACGAAAGCCTGAAGCGAACTGCACCGCGCTGACGGCGACGATTTTTGTTTTTTCGTCAATCAAGCCGATAAATTCATCCAAATCAATCCGCCCGTTTCTTTCGGGACAAAGGCGCAATTCGACGCCGAAAGTATCCCGGATTCTGCGCCACGGATAAAAATTCGCGGGAAATTCGCGGAGAAAACTGACGATGTTATCCCCTTTCTGCCATTTTAAGCCATTTGCGATGGATGAAATTCCGTCGGAAGTGTTTCGCATAAAAGCGATCTGCTCGGCGCGCACATTAAGCATTTTTGCCGCCAGTTCGCGGGCGCGGTTTTTTGTGTTGATCCAATCCTGATAATTTACCGTGCCGTTTTCCGAAACGTCTTTTAACTGCCGATGAACTGCTTCCACCGAAACGGTTG
>DATHTS010000604.1:0-2613 GCA_035462935.1 Pyrinomonadaceae bacterium | reverse complement strand
GTTCATATCTGGATTCTTTCAATTTCGGATAATCCTCGGTGTAATCAACCTGCATATCCTCAACCTGCGCGGCGAGTTCCGTCCTTCGCAAAAGCAACTCGGCGTAAGCGGGCGAGGATTTAACGGCTTGCTGATTTGATTTTGTCGGATTTTGCGAAGCTTTGTCTTTGCCGCCGGTTTGGGCAAAAGAAAAAAGTGAGGAAATAAAAGTTATAACCAAAATAAAGAAAAGTCTTTTAGTTTTCATAATACTTTTAGAAGCTGCGCAGTTGGAGCAAAAGTGTTTTAAAAAACTTCGGAATAACTGAAAGCTGATAATAAAGTATTCCTAAATTATCAGCCGTCAGTTTTTATTTACCAGTTATTCCGAATTCGTTTCGTTGTTCAACGACGCATCTCAAAATACTTTTACTTTGTATCAATATTAAAAGAATTATCGTCTATTTCCTGATTGTAAGAGTAATTGGTTATATTAAATTTCCATTCGATCTCGCGGTTCGCATTTCTTTGTAGTCTGATTGAAGCGCCGCTCGAATAAGAGTAAGAAATTTTATATGTGCTCGGAAGAGTTAAATCACCGGCTTTTTTGTAATCGGAAAAATCTTCGACAATGCGGTAGCGGTCTTCGCCCTGACCTGCCGATGCATCAATATTTGCCGCTTGTCTGGCTCCAACCACCCGATTGTATTCGGTGCGAATGTGTTGAAAATTTTGTTTGTCAAAATACATTTTTATACTCAAATCCGAACCGCTCTTCGGCGAATAAGATAAAACGTGAGTTTCCACGCCGTTTATCTTTTTTGACCCGTCGTAAGATAATTTGGGTTGTTTTGAATCGGCATTCAATAAAGCCCACGAAGTTGAAAGAGTTCCGCCCAGCAAACCTTCCTTCAGAAGCTCCGGATAAAGATAAATAAAATCGCCTAAAATCGAACGGACTCCGGGCGTGCTGTAAGCGACTTTTGTATCTTTACCGCTAAAACCGAATCGGTCCTGCGGATATGAATTTGAATTTAGATTCATCGCCCACATGCTTTTTTGATCTGCTGAAAAGATTACAGCCCTTCCGTTAACTACAGTAGCGCTGCCTTTTTGGTTTACTTCAACCTCAGACACTATTACCTGGTTTTTAACTTTTTCACGGTCCTCTTTGGAACCGATTGAGTTAAGATGATTTGTCAGAACATCTTCAGCCTTCATTTTTTGTGAAAAAGCCGGGACGGACAAAAGAAAGAGAAAAAGCACACAAAGTGCCGGATTTTTATAAATTTTCATTTTTTACCTCAAAAGATATTAAGTTTTTTTAATTAAAAGAGATGTTATGCGGCGATTGCCGTATTACAGGAACTTTGCTCGTTTAAGCTAGCGGAATCATCATTTGATGCTGCGTCACACGAATTTAATTCCAAATCTTCATCAGCTTCGATTAATCCATCACCATAACGGTTGCCCGCTGATAATGTTTCAAAATAAATTGTTATATTATCTAAAATCTCCTCAGCGGAATGCGAATGATAAAGCGTCTGGCGAAACTGCGCCCCGCCGACCAATCCTTTTGTAAATTGTCCGGCAAGCTGTTTCATTTTACCAAGCGCGACAATTTCCGGCATTTCCTCGCGCAGCATCTCAAAAAACTCAAGAAGCACGGCTTTCTTTTCTTCCAAATCCGGCTGATAAGGCTCGCGCCCTTCCAAAACGTCCTGAAACTGCCGGAAAATCCACGGATTCTGCATCGCGCCGCGCCCGATCAAAATTCCGTTCACGCCGGATTCTTTCCATTTTTTCAAGCCGTATTCAATTGTCGTGATATCGCCGTTACCGGAAACGGGAACGGAAACGGCTTCTTTGACGGCTTTTATCACGTCCCAATTCGCCAAGCCTTTGTAGCCCTGTTCTTTCGTGCGCCCGTGAACCTGAATATGCTCAACGCCGCACTGTTCCGCCATTTTAGCCACTTCAATTGCGTTAATCGTCGAATCCGAATAACCGATTCGCATTTTCAAAGTCAGCGGAATCGAAATTGATTTTTTGATTTCCTTCAAAATCGTTTCCAATCTTTCCGGCTCTCGCAAAAGCCCCGAACCGCCGCCATTTTTCACGACTTTCGGCGCCGGACAGCCGCAATTGATATCCAGAATATCCGCGCCGACTTCTTCCGCCATTTCCGCGCCCATCGCCATTCTATCGGAATTTCCGCCGAAAATCTGCACGGCAAACGGGCGCTCTTCCTCGTCAAAATGCATCTGTCGCTTCGATTTCGGATTGTTGCGCGTTAAGCCTTCTACCGAGATAAATTCCGAAACAACCAAACCGACACCGCCGCGCCGTTTAATCAAACGACGAAAAGTGTAATCCGTCACGCCCGCCATCGGCGAGAGGATTAGGGGAGGATTGATTTCGATATTTCTGATGTTGAAACCCTTCATACGTTAAGGTTTTAGAATTCTCAAGCCATCAATAAACCTAAAATCTTTTTCATTGTAGGTTATTAAAGTTAAACCCTTTTCCAAACAAGTTGCCGCAATTATCGCATCGCCGAGCATCAATCCGTGGCTTTTTGAATAAGTGCGAATAAGTTCGATTGTTTTTGCGAAATTATTTCGTTGAAATGAA
>DATHTS010000603.1:0-1926 GCA_035462935.1 Pyrinomonadaceae bacterium | reverse complement strand
GTTATATTCAATCGCTTTTCGATATTCGGAAATCGAATCAAAAAAGTCAGCTAATTCGGATAAAAGACGCATTTCCGTTTGTTTGTTCCGCCGATCTCTATGCAATCCCTGATATTCCGCTAATAAATTTTCAAGCGCTTCTATCTTTTTAAGTTTTTCGGTAAGTGGAAGCGATGATGTTTCAAGCCAACCAGAAGTAACGGTCTGAAAAATTTGCTCGGTAATTTTTTCAGGTGAAGATGAGAAATAAAATGTTCCCGATCTAACTGAAAAGAAATCAGGCGCGTGGCGCGTTATCTTTACAATGGCGTATTCGGGCAGCCATAAAAATATAGGACAAGACAGATATTTTTTGAAGGTATCACGCGAAATATTCAGATTATGAATCAAGGCGTTTTCGTCGCCTCTGTCATCACTCAAAATCGAGTTTTCGAGACCTTGAACGAAAACAGCTTCGCACTCTTTACTAAATTTCTTCTTTTGAATTTCGGTTAAAAGATCGGTAATCGGCTTTTTAAATTTTATGACTTTTATTTTCTTTCCGCCGACGGATTCTTTAATTTTGGCAATCAGATTGTTTTGTTTGGGAACATGATTGCAGCAGACAAAGTATAAATAGTATTTTTTTGAGAGTTCTACGGCGCGGACAAGACGGCTGAATTCTCTTTCATCGTCATATTGTTCAAATTCCTCGGAAATGCCGTGTTCAGCTTGCATTATCATTTTCTAACCGCGCGGCTTTGAGCCGCTCCAAAGCTTCTCTGAATTTAATTGTCAGGCGAATAGCCGGATTAACCGCATACCAAACATCGTCGTCGGTCTCGACTTCATCGCCGTTCATATATTCCAGAACGGCGAGGCTTTCCAGCATTTTGGAATAATCATCATCGCCGTTTTCGATTTGCTGATTTTTTGATAATTCCAGCTTTGCCAGCTTTTCCCAATAACTTTCTTTAACCGACGCGGCAAAACTCCGAACCTCATCTCTGACGCTTTCCCGCGCCGCTTTGAAATCAATCGGCAAATCGTCTACCGAGATTGAGGATTCCTGAATAAATCTGATTAAACTGCGAATATGACCGCCGGAATATTGTATTAAATAATTGAGCGCGTCCTGCTCAAAAACTTCTTCAATCGAAACTCCTGCATCTCTCAGGCGCTTGTTGATTATTACAATCATTTCCTCCCAGCCGACCTCGAAAATCTGTTCAAAATCACCGCGCATATGAGTTTTCACCATAGGCAGTACAAAAACATTTTTTCCGTAATGCTGCTGAAGCTGCGTGCCGTAATGCGAGCGATACAGGAATAACGGAACAGTGTAAATAACATTAGTAACAATTCCCGTCATTTGCTCGGCTCTGCCAAGGAATAGTTTTCTTTGCGAATCAAGCTCATCATCTTCCTTATCTTCCTTTTCAAATCTTTTTATTTTTTCGAGAGAATCAGCGATAACAACCAGTTTCGTAAATTCGGTTTGTTGAGAAAGCCTTAATTCGATTTCGGTTATAAAATCATTTAATTCGCTGAACAGCGATCTTTTTTCGTGCTGTCGAATCGTTTGACGAACTTGCTGCCTGAGACTTGGCTCTTGTCTGAGCTTTTCAATGTTTAGTTTGGCAATATCATACGGCAAACCGACCTCGCCTTTAACCGAAAAATCTCCAAAAAACCCGATTATATTTTTTATGAGCGAATAAGATTCTGCTTTTACTCTAATATCGAACCTTTCTCTGCAATGATAGGCAATCTCGGAAATCATTCCAAGAAAAATATCCTCCAAAGTCGCATCCTGTTTGTCCAGGTATTCCTCAAAATCAATGTAAACAGGGAAGAATGTCGTTTCTTTTTCGATTTTGTCTTTCAAATGCAAAAGCTCTGAAGATTTTCCACAACCGAGATGCCCCGTAAATAAATATCGAAGAT
>DATHTS010000602.1:0-5505 GCA_035462935.1 Pyrinomonadaceae bacterium | reverse complement strand
AAAAAACAAAGGATTGCAGCTTATTTTTCAGTAATTTGGCTGAGAAAGTTGCGGTAATCCAAATCAAATCTAACAAATTTGCAATTTTCCGCTTGGCAAGTTACCATAATTTCTCGATAAAACAAGCGTCTTGTTAGCCTTAATCTCCGATTTAAGTTAGAATTTACAAGGCTTACATTTTTATTTTATGGGCTTTTCGACCATTGCTATCCACGCCGGTAACGAACCTGATTCCGCGACAGGCGCGGTCACCGTGCCGATTTATCAAACCTCGACTTACGCGCAGGAAGCGCTCGGCAAACACAAAGGTTTCGAGTATGCGCGAACGCAAAACCCGACGCGTTCAGCTTTGGAAAAAAACATCGCCGCCCTTGAAGGCGCGCGTTTCGGCTACGCTTTCGCTTCGGGAATGTCGGCGACCGACGCCGTCTTGAAACTCGTTAAAGCCGGCGACCACGTTATTCTGGGAGATAATACATACGGCGGAACTTTTCGCCTTTTCAACAAAATTTTAGTGAATTACGGAATCGAATTTGATTTGGTTGATACTTCTGACTCAAATAATCTCGAATTAGCTTTTAAACCGAACACAAAAATGGTTTTCGTCGAAACACCGACCAACCCGGTGATGTCGGTTACCGATTTGCAGGCGGTTTCGGAAATCGCGCACGCCAACGGCGCAAAAGTCGTCTGCGACAATACGTTTATGTCGCCGTATCTCCAACGCCCGATCGAGTTCGGCGTGGATATTGTCGTGCATTCGACGACGAAATATCTGAACGGTCATTCCGACAGCATCGGCGGATTTGTCGCGCTAAACGATGAGCAGGATGCCGAATGGATCGGATTTGTGCAAAACAGCGTCGGCGCGATTTTGTCACCGTTTGATTCGTTTCTGGTTTTGCGCGGCACGAAAACTTTAGCCGTCAGGATGGAAAAGCACGACGAAAACGGGCGCGCCGTCGCCGCTTTTTTAGCCGAGCATCCCAGCGTTCAAAAGGTCTATTATCCCGGCTTGGCGTCGCACCCGCAGCACGAGTTAGCCAAACGCCAGCAGAAAGGTTTCGGCGGTATGGTTGCATTTGAAACCGGTTCGCTTGATAATGCAAAAAAGGTTTTGGAAGGCGTCAAACTTTGTATTTTAGGAGAAAGCTTGGGCGGCGTGGAAAGTTTGATTTCACATCCGGCAACTATGACGCACGCTTCCGTTCCGCCGGAAAAACGCGAAAAATTAGGAATTACCGACGGTTTGGTGCGCGTTTCGGTGGGCATTGAAGACGTTGAAGATATTATAGAAGACTTAGACCAAGCGTTGAGTTTGTAAAGAGCGGAGAGTAAAGAGTTGAGAGTTTTTGGTTAAATTTCATAAACTCTCAACTCTCAACTCTCAACTCTCAACTCTTTTGATTATGTTGATTGTTGAGACACATGCTACATCCCACATCGGGCGCGTCCGCAAGGGCAATGAGGATAATTATCTGTTGCTGCAGCTTTCGGACGGAAAAACGTGGACGAGTTCGCAGGAGCCGGACGAATTTGTCATTGAATCACAACGATTCGAGATTGATGAAAACGGCATCGTTCTAGCCGTTTCGGACGGAATGGGCGGCGCGCTTGCCGGCGAAGTCGCCAGCAAAATGGCGGTCGAAACCGTTAGCGAGCGCCTTTTGCACGAAGACCCGGAAGAAACTCTTCCACCTGACAGTTTTGACGATTCTTTGATTACCAAACTTTACGACGCCACCGTTTCCGCCAACTACATCATTCACCAGCAGGGACGCGATCCGCAGTTTAATGGAATGGGCGCGACATTTACCGGGGCGGGAATAACATCCGACGGGGTTGATATTATCCAGGTCGGCGACAGCCGCGCCTATCTCATTCGCAACGCCCAAATCTTCCAGATCACCAAAGACCAATCGCTGGTGCAGCAATTAATTGATGCCGGGCAAATTCAGCCCGAAGAAGCCGAAACCCACGCGCTGAAGAACGTAATTTTGCAGGCGCTCGGCGCGCAAAACGAAATTTACCCGGTTGCCGCCCGCTTGCAGCCACAGCGTGATGACATTATCGTTCTATGCAGCGATGGCTTATCAAACAAGGTCAATAGCGAGACTATGCAGAGAATTATTTTGGAAAATCTCGATAAGTTGGAAATGGCTTGCGCGACGCTTGTCAAGGAAGCCAACGAGCGCGGCGGCGAAGACAATATAACCGTTATCATAGCCCGCCTGACCGGAAGTTTTCTACCTGAGCCGTCCGATGAAGAAATCAAAATCGAGCTGCTGGATTTAGGAAATATTCACGATACCCAGGATCAGGACACAGCTGAAATTCTTTAAGAAAAATTTTAGTTTAAGTTTTTAAAAGCTACTCGCTTCTTCTCCAATCAGGTAATTCTCTAGCTGCGTTTATTTTTCTGACATAAATCGAAGAACCCTGAACGCGCACGACTTCGACCTTCTCGCCTTCTTCAAAAGCCGCCTCTCCGTCAACCGGAAAAGCCGTCCACGTAGAGCCGTAAACTTTAACCGCCGCTTCGTTCAACGCGCCTTTGCTTGGTGTTGTAACCGTGCCGATTTGTCCGGGAAGAGAGTCAACGCCCATTTTTATCGCTTCTTCATTCTGTGAAAAATAATTGGCAAAAATTGTCCGCGACATCGCCGTCAGCGCTGAGGAAACAACGGCAAAAACCAGAAACTGCCAAAAGATGCCGAACCCTAAAAACCCGACAAATGCCGCCGCCAGCGCGCCGATTCCGAACCAGAACAGCACGAAGCCGAAGGTAAAAATCTCAGCAATAATCAACCCGACACCCAAGATAATCCACAATATCCACGCTAATTGATCCATCTATTTTCCAACCGAAAATCTTTTCGCCAATATTAACATAATTGTTTGTTTTTTGTCCTTATTTTCGGTTTTGGAAGTGTTTAGCTATAAGAAAAGTCGACAAAAATACAGAGTAAATTCTTAAGAATCAAAACCCCAAAACTGCGATTTTGAACTCTCGCCCGTCTCGTGCTAATCTTTATATTCTTGTGCTGGGGTGGCGGAATAGGTAGACGCACAGGACTTAGATTGATTTGAGCGCACAGGTTGGAAACTCCTGTGTGGATGGAGTCAAATTCGGTGAAACCTTTCATCTGGCAACGCCGAGCTAAGTTTGGAGTAAGCCGCTTCAAAAAAGTGTAGAGACGAGACGGCTCCTTCCTAATTGTCTTCTGACAAATGGAAAAGGCATCGTCCAGACCACAAACTGTTTTATATGAAACAGGCGGCGAAAGCCGTAGCTGGTAAGAAAATCCTGTGTCCTTCGGGGCGTGCGGGTTCGATTCCCGCCCTCAGCACCAATAAATTACTTGTAAAAGCCTTGGTCTCGACAAGGCTTTTTCTTTTTCGGCACAGTTATTGCGATAAAACTTAACGGCTTTTTAAGGAGGGATTTATGAAAAGATTAAGTTTTTTATCGCGGTTAGTTACGATTCTCATTTTTGTTTTTGGATTTTCTCAGGTTTCCGACGCGCAAAGCCGCGTTGACCGTGTTTTAATAAATGAAGCCCAGAGAATATCGCAGGATAGGTTCACCGTTTCTACGAGAACACCGAAGGGAACGCAAATCTATGCCGTCAGCCAGCCCGGTTCGAGAATGCTAGACGCGATTGATAAAGGCTTGGAAGACCTTTTTGCCGTCGCTCGAAAAAATAATTATCGCAATCGCTTAAATTTTTCGGATTACACGATTTTTATTGCCAGGACCGACAGAACAATGGACAGTCAAAGACAATATTCCCCCGATATTGCCGTTCCGCTTAATCAATATGCCGGAAGTATTTATGATCAGGGCGGTTTTATTTACGCGGCGGGGATTGTAGTCGCCCATAATCCTTCCGCTTTTATGATTGCCGAACACAGCAGAGATTTTCAACGGGTTTCCGATGTCGTGCGCTACGAAGGCGAGCATTTAGTTCTTTATCATAATGACCGTCGGCTTTATCAACAAACGGCAGACCACAGCCGCGGCGGCGGACATCCGATTTTAAAGTAAAAAGGTAAAAGGAAAAAGGCAAAAAGCGATTGGATTAGAAGATATTTTTTACTTTAATCCATTCGCTTTTTTTTGTTTGTTTTGAAATTTCAAATCTAACCTGATTTATCCCAAAAGCCATCTGTCCGAAAAATATTTCTATTTTTTCCTTTTTACTTTTTCCTTTTGCCTTTCCCCGCCCTGCTACCCTATATCGTGCAGAGCTAACCGATTTTGTAACAAAATAAAAATAGACTTTGACCTTCCTTGCGTGTAAAATACTGTAAATTCTTGCTTTTTCATAATTTTTCCAAAATCATTCAACAATGGCACGACCATTGCAAATATACTTCGCGGCGTTGTTAGTTTGACAAATTCCGCGAAGATGGAGGTCAGATATGAATTTTCTAAAGGCAGCGACCAAAATCTTCTTTTTATCGTTCTTTTTATTATCAGTTGTAAATTTCGCGCAAAGTATCTACGAGCTTCCTTCCGGGACGAAAATTCGCCTTCGGATGGACAACGAAATAAACTCGGAAGTTTCGAGCGTAAATGATACTTTTACGGCGACAATTGCCGAGCCGGTAACTATCCGCGATGCTGTTGTTTTGCCTGTCGGGACGATTATCGAAGGACGCATTACGCGAGTTAAACGCGCTTCTTCAGGCGGAAAGAGCGGCGAGATGGAGGTTGAATTTGAAGAAATTCGATTGATAAACGGCGCGAAGCGCGAGATTGACGGCGTGCTGGTTAATGAGCTGAAAGCCGAATCGAATTCGACGACACGAAATGTCCTGAGCATAATCGGCGGTGCGGCGCTCGGCGCGATTGTCGGAGCGGTTTCCAAAGCGGAGAACGGCGCATTGATCGGAGCGGGAATTGGCGCCGGAGCCGGAACAGGTGTTGCGCTTCTGCAAAAGGGTAAAGACGTGCGGATTAAAGCGGAAGAAAAGTTTGAAATCAAACTAACCAAAAACGTAACTTTGCCAGCCGAAGATTTTTGAGAAAAATTTTACAAGTTTGGTCGTAGGCGAGAGAGAAACCGCGACCGAAAAGAAAAAGCCCGACGGGAAGGGGAGAGCGCGGCGGGTTTTTTCTGCCTTTAAATTTATTTTCTGTTTTGAATTAGTCGTTATTTTTTCGTCTGTCGCGCTTTTGCGACCAAATCTCTGACCTCTTTCGCTAGAGTCGGCGCGTGAAACGGAATGCCGTCTTTGATTGTCCATTCGATGCCGCCGGTTTTGAAAACTTTTCCATCGCGGATTTCTTCTATTCCCATCGGGTAAAGCACTTTGAAATTTTCGAGCGGATTTCCGTTGACGATGATTAAATCCGCTTTGTATCCTACGCGAATGCGACCTAATTTATCTTCTTGACCAAGAATTTTCGCATTGTTTCCCGTCGCGTGCTGAATAACCTTGAGCGGATGGAAGCCTGCTTCCTGATGCAGTTCCAATTCACGAATCAAACCGAAACCG
>DATHTS010000601.1:0-6710 GCA_035462935.1 Pyrinomonadaceae bacterium | reverse complement strand
CAGACAAACAGTGGAGTTTTTGAAACAGGCGAATGCTTGTTTTATCATAACTTCGCGAGAAATCTTTGTTTTTACAGGCGGAGAAAGTCTAAACATTCAAAACATGTCGCAGGCAGATGCCGAAAATTTACTTTTTTCAATCGCGGACGAAAAGCGCTTTGATGGTCGGGCTGATGAATTGGCAACATTGGCGGGTTATTTGCCGATGGCTCTGTTGGCTTTGGCAAGTATTCTGGCAGAAGACGAATTTGAAACGGTGGATGGCTTAATAGAGCGATACCGCGATAAACAGGAGCTTTTAAAACTGACAACACCTGATTATTCCAATCAAACTATTTCTGCCTCCTTCGAGTTAAGCTACGAGAAATTACCCGAAAAATTGAAAAAACATTGGCGGAGTTTATCCGTCTTTCCGGCAGATTTCGACGAATCGGCGAAAGCATCCGTTTTGGATATTTCCGATGAAGAGGCAAGCGAAACACAAAAACAACTCCGCCGTTTTAATCTTCTCGAAGGCAATCCCCAAACCCGCCGCTTCAACCTCCATGATCTAATGCGTGAATTCACCAATTCTAAACTTTCTGACGATGAGCGATTTCAGACTCAATATCGTTTCGCAGGGTATTATGCTTCGCTCCTTCAGTCCCTCGATGTAATGCAATCGAACAACGAGGAAAATTATTATTCCAAAGCACTAAAAATCCTTGATACCGAATGGGTCAATATCACAGCGGGACAAAAATGGGCGGCAGAATTTATCGAAAAGGATGAAAGCATTGCAAAACTTTGCACCAATTATTCGGTCTATGCAAGGAATTTTACAACCTTGCGTTTACACCCGCACCAAGATATTGAGTGGTTGGAGATTGGTTTGAAAGCCGCTCGAAAACTGGGAAATCACCGAGCCGTAGTCGCCAGTTTAGGTAGTCTGGGACTTGCTTATTACAGATTAGGCGAGTATCGAAAAGCGATCGAATATAACGAGCAGGCTTTGAATATTTCACGCGAGATCGGCAATCGTTTGGGCGAAGGCACTAGTTTAGGTAGTCTGGGAAATGCTTTCAAAAGGTTGGAAAAAAAGGATATGGCGAGAGCTTATTACAATGAAGCTATTTTAATTCTTGAAGAAATTGAATCCCCAAATGCAGAAATATTTCGGCAGAATTTAGCAGAATTAGATAATAATAGATAAACTAAACTAACTGAACAAAATAACTGTACCCTCAAATAATAATGGGCAGATAACAACTTTTTCAGTGTTTTTTGTTGTCTAAAAACGTCATAAATTTGATTGTAATGTCCAATATTATTTCTTACCTTATTGGAAGCAGAAAAAAGTAAAGTAAACGAAGGTTTTCTTTACTTTAAAAATTCTCATGATTTCATTTATTTTTACTGCGAAAACTATCAGTTGGTTATAAATTTCACGGGCATTGTCTGTTTGGTTAAATCCTAACTTTTACAAATGATTTTAGGTGCAATTTCCTCAATTTTATCTTTTTCTAAAGTCCCGACGCGATAAAGCACAATTCTTGAATCAATTGTAAAAAGCCGATTTGGGCGAACATTACTGTTTTGTTTTAATTTTCCGGCAGCGAAATCATCGCTTGTTATAGAAATTGCATAACTGTCCTGGGCAGCTTGGCTTGTAATCAAACAAATTATTACATCATCACCGACCAGATTGGCGACAACTAATGCCGGACGCTTTTTATTGGCGGTTAAATCGGAAAAAGGAAATGGCGTAACAACATCCCCCTTTATAAATCTGCCCACGCTTTATCTTCCTCCGGCGTGTCCCAATCTTTCGCTATTAATGATTCGCTCGCAAACATTAGCTCTTTTGCCGAAATATCGGACATATCCAAATCCTGATCAGCCAGATACGAAACAAAGTGATAAACCGCCGCTAATTTGTCTTTGGAAAGCGTTTTTAATTTGCTGTCAATTTCTTCGACTGTGATTGTTTGCATAACTATACGGATTATAAAACTATTTTCCTGACTTGAAAACAGTTTTCGCCGCCATCTTCGCCAGCTTCCACGTTCTGTCCCAATCGAGCTTGCCGTCTTCGGTATCACGCCCTAAAAGTTTATCAACAAACATCTTCCGCAAATCCTTGCCTTCGCGCCGCAGCATAAACTGTTTGGCGTAAGGCTTGGCGGTTTCAAAGAAGTTGAATTCCGGGTCGGTGATGATGCCGATGCCTTCGAGCGTCATCAGCGCGCGCATAATATACGTGAAATTCGACGGCAGGCGAAACGGATAGTCATACATTACATCCGCCAGATCGTAGGTCAATTCCTTAAAATTTACGTCTTTAAGTTTCAAGTTCAGATGAAACTTAAACATATTTTCGACAATCGGGCGCACGACTTCCGGGTTCGAGCCGGGTTTGAGGAAATCGAGATCAATCAAATCCTGCGCTATTCCCGCCGGGTCTTTGCCGACGACGTGGAAAAATGCGTCAATCATTTTCGCCTGTAATTTCGGGGTGATGCGCCCGACCATTCCGAAATCGAAAAACGCCAATCTTCCGTCAGGCATTACAAGAAGATTTCCCGGATGCGGGTCGGCGTGAAAAAATCCGTCTTCGAGAAGCTGTTTCAGATACGTTTTAATTAAAAGACGGTTGACCTTTTCGGGCGAAATGCTTTGTTCTCTTAATTTTTCCAAATCCACAACTTTCGTTCCGTGAATAAAATCCATCGTCAGAACTTTTGAAGTCGTCGCGTTCCAATAAATCGCCGGAACGTGAATGTTGGTCCATTCCTTGAAATTTTCGCGGAAACGCTCGGCGTTGCGCCCTTCCGCCGCGTAATCCATCTCTTCGTGAATCGTCTCGTCAAACTCGCGCAGCATTCCCGCCCAATCCGCGTTTTCGTTCAATGACGGAAAACGTTCGGCGAATTTCGTGATTTTTTCCAAAATCTGAATATCGCCTTTGATTATCGCATTCAAATTCGGACGCTGAATTTTAACGGCGACTTCTTCACCCGTAAAAAGTTTTGCGCGATAAACTTGTCCCAAAGACGCGGCGGCGACAGGCTCTAAATCGAATTCAGCGTAAACCTCGTTTATCTTTTTACTCAATTCCTTCTCGATCCGCGCAAACGCGATTTCATTGGGAAACGGCGGAACCTGATCCTGCAATTCGCCCAAAGATTTGACAAACGGCAGCGGCAAAAGGTCGGCGCGCGTTCCCATTGACTGCCCGATTTTGATAAAAGTCGGACCTAATTCAATGAGTTTTTCTTTCAGCCAGACCGCCTGTTTTTCCTGATTCGCTTCCTTGTTTTCGTTATTTCCGACGAAAAACCAGCGGAGCAGTAAAATAAATTGATGAAAAAACCAGAGCCTCGCCCCGTAAAAACTCTCGCCGAAAACCGCCAGCCAAGTCAGCCTTTCGGCTTGCTCGCGCCGATATTCTTTGATTTTCAGATGCTGCTTGCGATGCGTTTCGTATTGGTCAAGATAAAGATACAGCGAGAGCATCCCGATTACGTGAGAAACCTTCGCCAGCCGCAGCCAGCCGCGAATTCCGTGATAACTTTTCTCGACCGATTCTTCTTCGTGGATGAGAGATTTTTCTTCGGCAATTAGCTGTTCGTTGGAAATCTGCTTTGAAATCGGAATCTCTTTGGTTTTCACCAAAGCGTGATTGCCGTTCTCACTCAAACTATCGTCAATAGAAACAATATCCGTCTCCCGCTCTTTCAAAATTAATCCCTGCTTGTCCTCAGTCATTTAATAAATCCTTTTTTATAATTCGTTTTAATAATTCTATCATTAGAAGCCTTTGAAAAAGATTTGTTTGCAATTTCTTTCACAAAGATCGGTATTCACAAAATCTCTTTTCACAAATTTAACCGCTAAACAATATCCAACATATTCTTAACGCCTTGCCGCGAAAAATAGTTCAAAGCGCGATGCGTATCTTTTTCGATTTGATTTTTCAGTTCTTCGATGCCGCTGAATTTACGCTCGTCGCGGATGCGGTGCAGAAACCGAACTCGCAGAACGTCGCCGTAAAGATCGCCGTCGAAATTGAAAATGTAAGTTTCAATCGAAGGCTCGGTCGTCGTTTCAAAGGTCGGGCGCACGCCGATATTTGTAATGCTTCGCCGCCAAACGCCTCCGATCAGAGTCGCCGTCGCATACACGCCGAATTTCGGGATGACGCGGTTTTTCGGTTTCAGATTCGCAGTCGGAAAACCGATTGTATGCCCGCGCTGATTGCCGCGAATAATCATTCCTTCCACGCCGTAAGGACGACCGAGCATTCGCCGCGCCGGATTTACTTTGCCTTCGGCGAGAAGGTTTCTTATGCGCGAAGAACTGATACGATGACCGCGCAAGCGAACCTCCGGCACTTCGTCGGCATAAAAATCGAGTTCCGCGCTCATTTCTTTCAGAAGCTCGATGTTTCCGCCGCGATTTTTGCCGAACTCGAAACCTTTGCCGAGATAAACTTCCCGCGCATGCAGGCGTTCGTGAACAATATTTCGTAAAAAAGCTTCGGCTTCCTGACCGGCAAATTTCTTTGTAAAACGAATGATAATTGTCTGCTCGATACCGAGAAACTCAAACGCGGCAAGACGCTGGTCAAGCGTTTGAAGAAGCGGCGGCGCGCTTTCGGGATGTAGAACGGCTCGCGGATGCGGGTCGAATGTAATCACGGTCGGGACAGCATTTATCGTCTTCGCTCGCTCAACAACCGTTTCCATAATCTTCTGATGACCAAGATGAAGCCCGTCAAAAACGCCCAAAGTCAAAACCGTCGGGCGCGAGATGTTTGCGTTTTCCGTTCCGTGAAAAATTTTCATAAAAGGAATGCCGTCATCTTGACGGCGCTTCAAAACTATTTCAAATACAATTTCATTCCCAAATGCGACCCTTTGAAACCCAAATTCTCGTAAAAACGATGCGCGTCATTTCGATCCGCGTTAGTCGTTAATTGCAGCATCAAACAATTTTCTTCCCGCGCCCGATTTATCGCCCAGAGCATTAATTTTTTACCGATGCCTTGCCCGCGATATTTTTCATCAATTCTGACCGATTCGACCGTCGCCCGTTTTCCGCCTTGAAAACTGATTGAAGGCGTAAACGTGATTTGCAGAGTCCCGACAATTTCGCCATCTTTTTCCGCAATTATTAATTCATTATTTTTATCGGCTTCAATTTCCTCAAACGCTTTCACATAACTTTCAGGCAAAGGATTTTCGTAGCGCTCGCGCCGGCTCCCGAGAAAATCATCTGCGAGCATTCGGACGATTTCCGATAAATCTTCACGCATTGCTTGGCGAAAAACAATCTCTTCCATATTTATTCAACTACCAATTCATCATAAGCAAACTGCACATTATCGGGCAGCAATTTTGAATCGCGCTCGTGCAGAATATCATGGTTCAAATGCGTTAAAAACGCGCGTTTCGGCTTTAATTCTTCAATATATTCGAGCGCCTCGCTTAAACCCAAATGCGTCGAATGCGGCTTGATCCTCACGCAGTCGAGAACTAAAACGTCCAAGTCGCGCAAACCGTCCATCGCGTCTTCGGGAATATATTTCAAATCCGTCGCGTAGGCAAAATCGTTGAAGCGGTAAGCGATGACAGGTAGTTCGCCGTGAATAACTTCGAGCGGCGTAACCAGCAAATCTTCGCCGATGCAGAAAGGCGCGTTTTTAACGACCGTATGCGGAATTAATTGCGGCAGACCGCCGCCGAGATGCGTCGGTTGAAAGATGTATTGAAAAATGCGGCGTAAATCCTTCCACGCGATTTCATTAGCGTAAATGCCCATCGCGCCGTAACGAAAATTGAACGGGCGAATATCGTCCAAGCCGAAAACGTGGTCAACGTGGCAATGGGTGATCAAAACCGCGTCGAGCTTTTTGATTTTGGCTCGAAGCGCCTGCTGGCGGAAATCTATCGAAGTATCAACGAGAATTCTTTGTCCGGCGTGTTCTATCAGAACGGAAACCCGCAGGCGTTTGTCCCGCGGATCGTCGGAAAGACAGGTCGGGCAATCGCAGGCAATCGAGGGAACGCCGGTTGATGTGCCTGTGCCGAGAAAGGTTAGTTTCATTTGCGATTTCGGATTTGCGATTTTGTTTTGGTTCGTAGTTAGTTGTAAGTAGATCGTTGATAAATTAGCGACTGCAACGATCTACTAACTACGAACAATGAACCAGCTAATTGCAAATCGAAAATTCCCTTATTTTTTTCCTAAAATATCGCTTGCCGAAAATTTCTTTGCGGCTTGCTGTTTTAGTTTCTCTTCCGTCGCACGCACGAGTTGAACATACTGCATCTGCAAATCGCCCAAGAGTCCTTCAAGCAGACGGCTTTCCTGCGGATGCAGATTTCCTTTGGTTTTTTCTTTCATCATTGCGAGAATATCAATCCAGAATTTTCCGGTTTCCAAATCAACCGTGCGCTGTCCGGTCGCCGGATGCGGCATTCCGCCGAGCGCGGCGATGGCGTTGGTCGCCAGGGTCGAAAGAAAATTAACAAAGCTCGCCGGGTCTTCCGCGCCGGGAATTTCCGATTCGTCAAAAAGGTCTTCTTCCGCCTCTTCGCTTTGAGGATTCGTTTCCGCCGCGTCCTGAATAATTGTTTCGGATTTCGGCGCTGCCGCGGCTGCTTCCGCTTTCGGTTTCGGCGGCTCGATTTCCACGCCTTCGCGCAGGCTGCCGTCAGGATTAAATT
>DATHTS010000600.1:0-3098 GCA_035462935.1 Pyrinomonadaceae bacterium | reverse complement strand
GTTTTAAGTCTTTCATTCTGCTCGCGCTTCTGGTTTTTACTTGTGCTTCTTTCGCCTTCGCGCAGAAAACCGAAGAGAAAAACGCAAAGAAGGAAAACAAACAGCAGGCTGTTGATCCAAATAATTTAACCGCCGAGCAGGTGGCGGAATCCGCGATTGTGATTTACGGCGGTGGCGGTAGGGAAAATCTCAATCGAATCCGCAAAACGGCTTTTGAGCGGGGTAAAATGATCATCAACAACCCGGACGGCACGGTTGATAATGCCAATTACGAGCGCTGGGTAATTCGCGCCGACAGTTTGGAAAAAGAGCGCATCCGTTTTGAACAGCAATTTCCGAATACCCGATTTGCCTTGATTTACGACGGTGAAAAACTTTTCGGGCTTTTTAACGAAACCGTTTTCACGCCGAAAGAAGACGCCGGAAAAGCTTTTGAAAATCAAATCTGGCACGGTCTTGAGGCGCTTTTGCGTTACAAGGAAAACGAATCGAAAATCGAGCTCGCCAAGCGCGACAAAATAATGGGCGTAGATTTCTACCTTTTGGATGTTACCGACAAGCAAAATCGCAAAACCCGCTTTTATATCAGCGCCAAGACGTATCGCGTAATGATGCTCGAATACCAGGAAGACGGAACAAAATATACTCGCAGATTCTACGATTACAACTACGCGCAGGGGACGCTTGTTCCTTACCGCACGGTGCTTTGGGCGGATGATAAGCAAATCGAGGAAACCGAAATCCAGACCATTACCTTTGGGCAGAGGGTTGAGGAAAATATGTTTCGCGGAAGTTAATTAAATTTTTTTTGCAACTTTATTTCGGCTTGTTAGTGAATAGTTTCAACTCCCCAATCTTTTTAAGGAGAAACTTTTTATGAACAAGTCGAAAATTTTTTTACTGACTATTTTTGTGTTTTTCATCGGATTAAGCGGCGTTTTCGCTCAAAATGAAGGTGGAAGGCAAGCCGAACCCAATCGGGAAATCATTCTTCAAGTATTGGTCGCTTCCAATACTTCTGCGGGAAAAACCAATCTTCCTTCATCGCTGGCAAATGTAACCAAAAAACTGAACAGTATTTATTCATTTGCCGATTACCGCGTGGCAATGACGTATTTGGAGCGGGTTGCCAACAGCGGGAATCTTGAATATCGCGGAATAGCCGACAATTTTATGCAAAATCAGAAGGAAGATAGACCGGTTTTTTTAGAATGGACGCTTGGCGGTCTGCAAATTTTACCGAATACCAATAATCAATCGGTTGCCCAGTTTCAAAATTTCCGTTTTGGAATGAGAGTTCCGGTCGTAACCGGAACTTTTAAGGCGGAAAGCGGGCAAACAAGTTCGGTAGTTAATTACGAGTCAACGGGTCTGACCGTTCAGAGATTTAACGTGCCGGAAAACACTCCGACGGTAATCGGCACAATAATGCTTCCGAGAACCGATGAAACCGTTTTTCTCGTTTTGACCGTTAATTCGATAAATTAAAATGAGCCGGATTTAAAAAATCCAACTCTTTGCGTTCTTTGCATTTAACTTAACTTTAAATAAATTTAAGAAACGCGAAATTGCGGCGCAGAGAACACAAAGAAAATCCAATTTCCAAGCTAACCCTTTTATTTTCAGAAACTTTAATCTTGAATTTAGATTGATTGAAGGTTGTCGTGTAAATTTTCGCAACCTTTTAAGCCGTCGTGCGTGTCAAGAAACGTAAGGCGGCTTTTGTTTTGGCTTTGAAAGTGGTGTAAATATTATGCGTGTATGGCTTTGGACAAATCCGAAACAAAAGCAGTTTCAAAAGATGAACCGGTTGCGGGTTTGTCCGACCATGCTTTGATTGAGGCGACAAAAAGCGGAGACGAAGCGGCATTTGCCGAAATCGTCCAGCGCTATCGCAACCCTTTGACAAATTATCTCTACCGGATGCTGAATGATTATGAGGAAGCGGTGGATTTGGCGCAGGAAACTTTTGTAAGAGTTTATTTTGCAATAAATCGTTATCATACCGATTACGCTTTTTCGACATATATTTACCGCATTGCCTCGAATCTGGCGATCAGCGAAATCCGCAAGCGAAAACGTCGCAAATTGATGTCGCTGACCGGATTTTTTCAATACGAAAGCGAAGAAGCCGATTTGCATCCGCCCGACGAAAAACCTCTGCCCGATGCCGATTTGATTTCGGGTGAAGAAAAAGCGGTAATTGCGAAGGCAATCGCCGCGCTGCCGGACAAATATCGAGCGCCGATTATTCTGCGCGATATCGAAGGCAGGACTTATGAGGAAATCGCCGAGATTTTAGAACTTGGTTTAGGCACGACCAAATCGCGCATTAGCCGCGCACGCGGTCTTTTGCGAGAGAAATTGAAAAGTTATTTTTAGTTGGCAGCAGCAGTCGGCAGTGAGCAGGTATTTCTGCTTTTCTGCCGAACAGCTAGTGTTACTGCCTGCTTTTTTATGAATTGTAAAGAATTTAAAATTGAGTTTGAAGACACTCGCGTTTTAAGCGACACGGCAACGCTTCACCTAGGTGAATGCCTGGATTGTAAAGTTTTACATCTTGAACTGACGCAAGTTTGGCGGATGATTGAGGATTTGCCCCAAGTCGAGGCGCCGGGTGATTTCGATTTTCGTCTTAAAGCGAGAATGGCAAACGCGAAGCCGAGCGATTTTCAGCCGCGCTGGTGGACTTCGCTTCGCTACGTCGTGCCGGTTTTTGCGGCGGCTTTGATCTTAACATTAGTTTTGGCGAGCCAGAATTTCTTTATTTCTTCGCCGGAGGTTTCTCGGCTGCCGGCTGAAAATCAGGAAAAACAAGCTGAGGTTTCGCAGCCGCCTGTTGTGGTTCAACAGCAAAATGAAATTGCTGCGGATAAAAGCCCCGCAGTGCTTGAAAATCCGTCGGTTATCGAGCCGGATTCAAACAAATTTACGGCGGAAAATCCCAAGCGGGAACCTATGATTTTAGTTCCTGAAACACAAAATAAAAGAAGGATAGTTCCGCGGCGAGAAACAGTTGAAGATGCAGATGGCGATTCAAGGGTTATTTCCGCAGAACCCCCGAAGGTTTTTATTCTTCCGAAGGGTATAGAACCTTC
>DATHTS010000599.1:0-3068 GCA_035462935.1 Pyrinomonadaceae bacterium | reverse complement strand
CGCCTTCCGAGAAAATAAATCCGCTTTTTTCGGTTTGCGCGGCAAGAACTTTGAAAATCAATTCCTGCTTTCTGAGCCCGGTCGCGCCTTCGATGCCCATTTCTTTAGCGATGTGCGTCAGCTCTGAAATGGACATATCCTTTAATTCACCTAAATCGAGAGTTTCATCCGTGTTGGGTGCGGCGTTTGTCTTTCCGTTCGCCTTTTCCGGTTTTGCGCTCTCTTCTTTTGCTTCGGTAGAATCACCGTCGGTTCTGCCGTCCTTTTCCAATTCTTCGACTGACTGCTCAAAACCGTTTTCCTCTTGTTTTTTTACTTTAACCGCCTTTTTAGTTGTTCTTGTAGCCATTGTTTTGTCCGTTTGATTATTTTGGGAGTTTATTTTGAAAGATTTTATTGCATTATATTTTACAATTGACACGAAAGAAGGCTTGAATAAATCGCCCAAGGAAGCCCGATTCGTGGAGAAAATTTAAATGGAAAGTCCCGATGTGATGTAAAAAAATAAGCTCAAAAGCCTTTCAAAAACCCTTTAGTTTTCGGGATGTTTAATTATTACTCGATTTATCGAAACAAATCAAGTTAAATTTTCAACTTTTTTTCAGCGCGTCTTCAATTTCGCGCCAGAGCTCGTCTCTCCCCTTTCCCGTTATCGAGGAATATGAAATTATTCGCCCGGCAGGCATTGCTTGTTTTATTTCCCCCAAGCTTTTATTAAGTTTATTGGAAGTCAATTTGTCGGCTTTGGTTGCCACTACAATATAACTTTTTTGGTGAAATTCGAGCCATTCGTAAAGCTGAATATCGAGCGCGGTCGGGGCGTGGCGCGAATCAACCAATTGAATTGATAAAACGAGTTCGTCCCGCTGAGCCAAATACTCTTCCGCCATTTTTCCCCAATCCTGCCGCATCGCTTTCGAGACCTTTGCATAACCGTAACCCGGCAAGTCTACAAAATAAAATCTTTCGTTGATTAAAAAGAAATTTATGCTCTGCGTTCTGCCCGGCGTATTTGATGTTCGCGCCAAGCCTTTTCTTCCTAAAAGCGAATTTAACAAACTCGATTTCCCGACATTCGAGCGACCCAAAAATGAGATCTCAGGCAAACCGTCAGTCGTCCAATGTTCTCTGGCATACGCACTTTTGGTAAATTCGGCTGATACAATTTTCATAATTCTTTAATTTAAAAATGTTATCACCGGTCAAATGGAATACTGAAATTAAGAGCTATCTAAATTTATGATTACGCTTATCGAAAACGGAGAAATCTACGCGCTCGAACCGCTCGGCAAAAGTTCGATTCTCCTGGTCGGAAATCAAATTCCTAATGCGGGGGAATTTGAACGCAGTGCGGTAAAATCGCTTGGAGTTGATTATGAAGTAATCCGCGCTGGCGAAATTGCATTTAAAGAAGCCTTTCTCCAAGACAGCAATCGCAATATTAAGCTCGTCGGCGAGTGAAGATTAAAGAAGGCAAAATTAAAAAGTAAAAGGCAAAATCATGAGATTTGTATCTCATGTTTTTCCTTTTTATCTCGTTTTGAATTTAAATCTTCTAAGCGTTTTTCGCCATCTCCTTTCGCGCTTCAACCACGCGGCGCATCATCTCGCGGCGTTTGGCGAGCGTTTCTTTCGCATCCGGTATTTTCATCACCAGCTTTTCAAGACTCGCCAGATATTTCGGGCTTTCCATTATTTTTCTGAGGTCTTCGATAAACGGCTCGATCTTGGAAAACACAATAATATGCTCGCCGACCGCGTCGCTGAACATCTCTTCATCAATCGCGCCGTGCAGCACAAACGAAGCCGCCATATCCCAATAAGTAGTAACCATCCGGTAATACGCACTCGTTTCCGGGTTAATCATCGCCTGTATAATTTCTTCCGCGCTTCCAGGGAAAAACGTGATAAACCAATTTCGCGCCTCGCGCATAACCGCTTCGCGGCGCAGTTCGTATAACTTCAAAATTAAATTTGCCGATTTCGCTTTGCTCATAAATTATTTTCGCTCATTTTTTTTTACTTTATTGTTGCCGAAATATCGGTAGTTACAGAATCGCCCGACCAGATTTGCGGCGTTTCCAAAACTTCTTCAGTTTCTTCTTTTTCTAACGCAAACCGCAAAACTTCATCAATCATATCAACGGTATGAATCGTCAAATCTTCACGCACCTCTTCCGGTATGTCGGCTAAATCCTTTTCATTTTCCTTTGACATAATAATCGTTTTCAAACCGAAACGATGCGCGGCTAATAATTTTTCTTTCACGCCGCCGATGGGCAGGACTTTTCCGCGCAGGGTGATTTCGCCGGTCATTGCGACATCGTGGCGGGCGCGTTTGCCGGTCAAAGCCGAAACCATCGCTGTTGCCATCGTGATTCCCGCGCTCGGTCCGTCTTTCGGAATCGCGCCTTCGGGAACGTGGATGTGCAAATCTTTTTTATGGAAATCTTTCGGATCAATCCCGAGTTTTTCCGCCCGCGTGCGAACGCAGGTCAAAGCCGCGTAAGCCGATTCCTGCATTACTTCTCCGAGTTTTCCGGTCAGTTTTACCGCGCCGCGCCCTTTTACGATAGTCGCTTCGACTTGTAGAACATCGCCGCCGACTTCCGTCCAAGCCAAGCCATTGACCAGACCGATTTCCGATTTGCGGGCGATGTCCTGTTTGCGGAAACGAATCGTGCCGAGCAGCTCGCGCACCTTTTCCGCGTCAATCACGTCGCGGAAATCTTCTTTCGCCTCGGAAACAACATATTTCCGGGCGACTTTTCTCAGGCACGAGCTAATTTCCCTTTCGAGATTTCTAACGCCGGCTTCCCGCGTGTAATGACGAATAATCTCTAAAATGCCGTCATCGGTAAATTTTACATTTTCCAAATCCAGCCCGTTGGTTTCGGCTTGTTTCTGAAGCAAATGACGTTTAGCAATTTCGGTTTTTTCGCGCTCCGTGTAGCCTGACAGATTCAAAATTTCCAGCCGGTCTTGAAGCGCGGGCGGAATTGTATGTAAAACATTTGCCGTGGCGATGAAAAAGACTTTCGAGAGATCGTAATCAACATCGAGATAAT
>DATHTS010000598.1:0-3006 GCA_035462935.1 Pyrinomonadaceae bacterium | reverse complement strand
AATCCCAATTTCTCGCTTCCGCCGACGCAGGAAGAACTGACTAATTATTTCAACAGCGTCAGAGAAAATATCAAAGGAAAAATTGTCCTGGTCGCAAGACCGGGAAGAGTTCCAGTTGATTTCGACCCGCCCAGCAAACGCCGGAACGATGAAGAATTGAGACGCCAATTCGACCCGCACGCGAAGCCGACGCCCGCGCCGACGCCGTTTCCGCAGCTTACGCCGCGCCCGGGACAGTTGAATTTTTCGCAGCTTGCCGAGCAGTTGAACAGATTTTTGCTCGAAAACGGCGCTCTCGTTCGGATTAACGACGCGGGGCGCGAGCACGGGCAGATTCGCGCTTTCAATAACAGTACGTTTGACGTAACGAAAGCGGTGCCGACCGTCGTTATGCGAAATGAAGATTACGGGCGCATCTGGCGGCTTTTGGAAAACAAAAATACTGTTTCGCTGGAGTTCGACATTCGCAATCGCACATTTCCCGAAGGCTCGACCTCCTACAATGTCATCGCGGAAATTCCCGGAACCGACAAAAAAGACGAAGTGATAATGCTCGGCGGTCACCTCGATTCGTGGCACGCCGCGACGGGCGCGACCGACAATGCAATCGGCTGTGCGGTGATGATGGAAGCCGCCCGCATCTTAAAGGCAATTGGCGTAAAGCCGCGACGCACGATCCGCGTCGCGCTCTGGTCGGGTGAAGAACAAGGCTTGCTCGGTTCGCAGGCGTATGTCACAAAACATTTCGGCTCGTTTGAAACGCCGACTGCCGCTTACGAAAAATTCGGCGGGTATTTCAATATTGATTCGGGACCCGGACGCGCCCGCGGATTTACCGTATTCGGTCCGCCGGATGCCGCCGCGATTTTGCGCGAAAACGCCTTATTCGGCGAATACGGAATGATTGGGGCGATAAATACAAGAAGTCGCGGTTTGGGAGGTTCGGATCATACTTCGTTTAATCAAGCCGGACTTCCCGGCATCGGCGTTCAGCAAGACCCGATTGAATATTTCACCCACACGTGGCACACAAATCTTGATACTTATGAGCGAATTGTCGAAGACGATGTAAAAAAATCGGCTGTCGTGATCGCGGCGGCGGTTTATAATCTCGCTATGAGAGACCAGCTTTTGCCGCGATTCAGCCGCGAAGAGATGCCGAGACGCCCGGGTGCTCCTGCGACACCGACGCCAACTCCGGCAGCATCTCCAAGCCCGACGCCGAGAAACTAATTACCTAAGTCGGATGTAAGAAATATGCCTGCGAAACACACTAAATAACGCGAAAATCTTTATTTTTCTTTTTTCGTATTTTTCGCATGTTTCGCGGGCAAATAAAAACTTTCCCCGTTTGCCTTAGCTTTTCCGTAAAGTTATCATCTTTTTTTTCAACAAACTCGGAGGAAGATTATTTAAATGGTAGAAAAAGGGGTGGAAATTGCGCCGGCTGAAGGGAAATTGGGAATTTTGCTGGTCGGACTCGGGGCGGTCAGCACAACTTTTGTCGCCGGTGTCGAAGCTATCAAGCGCGGATTGTCAGAGCCAATCGGCAGCCTGACGCAGATGGGAACGATTCGTCTCGGGAAACGCACAGAAAATCGCAGCCCGAAGATTAAGGATTTTGTGCCGCTCGCAGATTTGGACGACATCGTTTTCGGCGCGTGGGACATTTTTCCCGACAACGCTTTCGATGCGGCGATGAAAGCGGGCGTTTTGGAAAAGGATTTGCTCAATCAGGTTTCCGAACAGCTTTCTTCCCTGAAGCCGATGCAGGCGGTTTTCGAGCAGAAGTATGTCAAGCGTCTCGAAGGCGAAAATGTCAAAGAAGGCAAGAATAAAATGGAGCTTGCCGAGCAGTTGATGGCGGAAATCGCGGAGTTTAAGCAAAACAACAACTGCGACCGCCTTGTAATGATCTGGGCGGCTTCAACTGAAATCTTCCTCGCGCCTTCGGAAGTTCATCAATCGCTCGAAACATTTGAAAAAGCGATGTATGACAACGACGAAAACATCGCGCCTTCGATGATTTACGCTTACGCCGCTTTGAAATCGGGCGTTCCGTTTGCGAACGGCGCTCCGAATTTGACGGTTGACATTCCTGCTTTGACCGAACTAGCCGAGCAAAACGGAGTTCCGATTTGCGGAAAAGATTTCAAAACCGGGCAAACATGGATGAAAACAATCCTCGCTCCGGGTTTGAAGGCGAGAATGCTCGGTCTGGCTGGCTGGTATTCGACCAACATTTTGGGAAACCGCGACGGCGAAGTTCTCGACGATCCCGAATCCTTTAAAACAAAGGAAGAATCGAAGCTCTCGGTTCTTGAACATATTTTGCAGCCCGAACTTTACCCGGAGCTTTATGACAGCTTTTCCCACGTCGTCCGCATCAATTATTACCCGCCGCGCGGCGACAACAAGGAAGGCTGGGACAACATTGATATTTTCGGCTGGCTCGGCTATCCGATGCAGATAAAAATTGATTTCCTGTGCCGCGATTCGATTCTTGCCGCGCCGCTTTGTCTGGATTTGGCGCTGTTTTTGGATTTGGCGCAGCGAGCGGGAATGAAAGGCGTGCAGGAATGGCTGTCGTTTTATTTCAAATCTCCGCAAACGGCGACCGAGCTTTATCCCGAACACGATTTGTTTATCCAGTTGAAAAAGCTAAAAAATACGCTCCGCTATATGAGAGGCGAGGAGCTAATTACGCACCTCGGTTTAGAGTATTATGAGGAAACCTAAACATCTGCTTTCAGGATGGAAAATTAGCTAATTTTCCATCCTGAAAGACAGTTCTCGAAAACTGTTTACATTTTTTGCTTGCAAAATTTAAGGCTTTTGTGTTAAACAGTAACTAGAGCCGCGCTCTCGGTTCTGCAATCCAATAAGTGGTCATCTTCCATTAATCAAAAAAACGACAACTTAAACCCCGTTGACATCATCTTTATATACAACAATTTGCCGCCAATGAAACGGCAAAGGTTTTTTGAATATCCGTCCGAATTCTGG
>DATHTS010000597.1:0-3147 GCA_035462935.1 Pyrinomonadaceae bacterium | reverse complement strand
TATTTCGTGTTATTTAATGGTTTCATTCGCCTTACCGCAAAAATTTCGCTGTTTTTGTTAATTTTGTGCAAAACCTACATTTTGTGTTTTTCTCAAGCAAAATTATTTGTTCAGACTCACGTAAATTTTGCTCAAAAATTCATCAATCTTGTTGTTTTCAATCCAACGCGCCACGATTAACAAATCGTTTTCCGGGTCGGCATAGACAATATTCGTTCCGTTGCCTAGATGAGCAAACGCAGCCGCAGGCGCGCTCGGATAGAGTTTTTTGTCCGTGTTGAGGAAAAAATTCATAAACCCGTAAGTAGGTTGAACGGAAGTCGGCGTCTTCGCTTGTTTGATAAATTCGGCGGAAAGAATTTGGCGGTCGCGCCATTTACCGTTTCTTAAAGTAAGCAGCCCGAAACGCGCCATATCACGCGCCGAGATAAACATTCCGCCGCCCCAATGCCCGCCGCCGCTGACCGATTGAATTATCTGCCCGTCAATTACGACAAAAGAATTTTCATATCCCTGCCAGCGCCAGGTCTGCGAAGCGCCGATTTCATCCATTACATTTTCCCTCAAAACCTGCGGCAGAGGCTTGCGCCAGATGTTCAGCGCTGCAAGCGCGAGAAGATTTACGCGCACGTCGTTGTATTCGTAAACGCTTCCGGGTTCGCTCTTTTTTCGATTCAGCCAATTATTCAAATCCCGATCAGGTCTGTCCGCCCAATCCGGTTTGCCCCAAAGCGTTCCTTCCCAATCGCTTGTTTGCCGCAAAAGCTGATCCCAGGTGATTTTTCGGTTGTGTTCGGTCTCAAAAAGCTCTAAAAATTTTGATTTTCCGAATCGCTCGGGATTGTCGAATTTATCAAGCGGATTATAAATTAAAACCGGAGCCATTTCCCTGTAAACAGGCTCTTGCAGATTTCTAATTAATTTGCGGTCAAACGCCAAGCCAACAACGGTCGAGATAAAACTTTTCGTCACGCTGAAAGTCATATCAACGCGGTGCGGATCGCCCCATTCGGCGATGATGTAGCCGTTTCGGATAATTATTCCGGTCGCGTCGCCGCGCTCTTTAAACGCGCCGACAGCTTCGCCGAAAGGCTCGCGCCCGAAGCTTTGATAATGCGCGAGCTCCAGATTGCGCGGCGCTTTTGATTCGTTTGCAATGGCAAAATCAATCGCTTCTTTTAGCTTTGCCGCGTCAATCCTCGCTTGTTCCGGCGCGCGTTTTTCCCAAGTCTCGCTTGTCGGGTAATAAATTTTCTGGGCAAAATCGGTTTTGGAAAATGCGAAAGTTAGTAAAAGACAGGCGAAAAAAGCCCTTAGAAGAAATTTGTTTTTCATAATACTCGTCGGTTTTTAGAAATTTTGAAATTTTGTTGAGTTTAATTTAATTTCGCCTGAAAATAAAAAGCTCCGCCGATATTATTCGACGGGGCTTTTTATTTAACCCTCTCAACACGCTTTTTAAGATCGTGTTTACAATCTACTTTTCATCTCGCTCGTGCGCGTGCGCGGGCGGAGATGTCGCTTCAACCGCCGTAAAAGATTCGAGAATTTTATAAGTGTGCTTCGCGCCTTTTGGCACGAGCCACGAATCGCCTTTTTCCAGTTTTATCACTTGTCCTTCGGTATGCAGTTCGGCTTTGCCGGAAATCACGAAACCGACGGTTTCATAATCGCGCGAACGCGGCTCTTTGTCATCCGTCGGCTGCTCGTTTTCCCAAAGCCGCATGGCGACGTTGATGCCTGATGCCAGATACTTTTGCCCCATTTCGCCGTGCGGCGATTTTTCCGATTGTACTTTTTTAACTGATGTGTCTCCCATTGATTAAATGCTCCTTTTAATTTTTAGAAAGAGAATTTGCAATAGATGTGCCATGCGGATTTTGCCGGCTAATCAAATGGAAAGTGATGTCTATACATACGTTTTATAAAATAACCGGCGTTTGATAATCGTTCATTTTAATTTTTCCGGTTTTGCTTTGCCGTTTTAGTTTCCGGCTGAAACGATTTTGTTTCCTCCTTTTTCGGCGGCGAAGATTCTTTGATTTCAAATTCTTTACTCGCGCCGAGTTTGTCGTCAATAAAAATATCCATCCGGTATTTTCCCGCTGTCCAGACGGTCCGCGGGGAAGCGGTAAAATTTACGGCATCATCCTCGCCACTGGTTTTATAGCTTGCCGAAACCACAACTTTCCCGGATTTTAAGCCCGGAACATTGACGGCAACCATATTCATCTTGATAACGGCGGATTCGGTCGAATCGAGTTCTATAGAGCAATGAATCGGTCGGTCTATGGTCGAAAAGCTCAACGTTTCTTCGCCTGCTTTACCTTTCCCGTTATCACGAAAGAGCGTGATTTCCGTAATGCCAAACTTCGTCTCATTCTGTCCCAAAATGCTAAAGCTGAAAAAAAGACAGAATAATCCTACAAGGACAATTTTCACTTTTGTGCCTCCGAAAAATTCTTAAATTGTTGACTTTTGCCTTGTTTATTGGTGCGGCAACTTTCGATTTAGTTGCTTGACGGCAAATTTATTTCCGGGCTTTTTGATTATCTTTTCCAAATTTATAAAAGAATATTTCACATAAAAAATGCCTTGCGCATTAGCGAAAGGCATTTTCTAATTCTTTCAAAATATAACCTATCGTGGAGGCAAATGTTCTTCTTCGTCATCCGGGTTTTGAATCACTGCTGAATTACGCTGTGCCGGTTGATTAGTTCGGTTCATCAATTCCGTCAAACTCGGCGCGGCTTCGGCGGCGACATTGTCAGGCACGACGATTCGCTCGGCGTTGCTGGAAAGCGCAGTTCCGGCGGAAGCGAAAATAAAGACGTTGCGACCGAGCAGTTTGTCCAAAACCGATTCGCGTATCTCGTAAATCGCAATCGGCGGCGACATCAAGCGCACGTAGATATTCCCGATTTGACCGAGCAGTTTGCCTCCCTCGGTTATAACATTTGTGCCGAGCAGATGTTTTTTCGCGTGCGAATGATTTTCCACCCAGCCTTTTTCCAGCGGAACAACCGAACTGTCGGCGTTTGCCATCACCGCGTCTTCGCCGAAACTAAAAATATCCTTGTAATCTATCCCGCCGATTTTCCCGTTCGGCGCTTCAATCGTTACGCCTTTGAGCAGCCCTTCAATCGG
>DATHTS010000596.1:0-3930 GCA_035462935.1 Pyrinomonadaceae bacterium | reverse complement strand
CTTTTAATAAAATATTCTTGATGAGCTTTAATCAAGAAAATTATTATAGCAGGTAAAGACAAATTTATAATCAATGATTTATTCAGGAAAGCTGCTGATTTGTAATACTACACAAAAGCAAAGTTAAATCCCTTATCAATTTAACTACAAATCCCAAATCAAGACGTATGATCGTGAACGACGCGCCAACCTTCTTTAAATTTTCTAAAAATCAGCGTAAATTTCCCTTTCGGATTATCCTTCTCGCGCTGCAAAGCCCAATTGCCAAGCACGACCGCCGCATCTTTCGATAAAACATTTATCTCCAAATCGGAAAAGGTCAAAACGCCCATTTTCTCTTTTGTGTCGTAATTTTTCTTATAGCGGTCGAGCGCCGCCTGCCAGCCGCGGGAAACGTTGTCCCCGGAAACGAAAGTCATCTGCGGCGATTTCCAATAGCCCTGCATAAAGCCTTCGATGTCGCCGTGATTCCACGCCGCCGCTTGCTCGTCCATCACTTTGCGGATTGCCGCTTTTGTCTTTTCGTCGTTTGATTGGGCGAAACCGTTTGCCGTCAGCCCAAGAAAGATAATGAAAATAAATATAGAAATTTTGTTCATAGTTGGTGTATTTTATCAATGCCTTTGAAATTTATGAAAGCCCCTGCGACAGATAACATTCATAAACGACACCAAGCAGTAATTTTTCGCGGAAAAGCGAGCCTTTTGCAGTTAAAACGCGGCGTTGAAAATCTTTTTGACGCGCGTCTAAAACGATATTCTTTTTCGGATAAACTGAAAAAAGCGTCCGTCATTGCCGAATCAAAAACGCCGCTTTGGACGGAAAGCGCGCCGGAGGAACAATTTCTGCTGGCGGGAAAAGTTCATAATTTGCGGCTCGCGGTCAAAAAATTAAACAATCTGGAAATCCCAGCCGGAGAAGTTTTCAGTTTTTGGAAGCAAATCGGGCAGGCAAATCGCGGGCGCGGATTTGTCGTCGGGCGCGAATTGCGCGAGGGCTGTATTATTCCAAACATCGGCGGCGGTCTGTGTCAATTATCAAACGCGCTTTACGACGCGGCTTTGCAGGCGAATTTTGAAATCATCGAGCGCCACGCGCACACAAAAGTCATTCCCGGCTCGCTTGCCGAACAGGGACGCGATGCGACAGTTTTTTGGAATTATATTGATTTGCGTTTCCGCTCGCCGAACGCTTTTCGCATCGAGGCGTTTTTGGGAAAAGACCATTTAACCGTCCGATTCAAAAGCGATACAAAACAGAAAAACTTCATTCAAATCTCAAAATTCAAAACTCAAAACTCCAACGCTCCGCAAAGCTGCGCGACTTGCGGCGTGGAAAGCTGTTTCAGGAGTTTGAAGCCTGAAACAAATCTCGATTTCGGCAAAACCGCTTTCTTGGTTGATGAATTTTCACCGGAATTGGACGAATATATTCAGAAAATCCGCAGTAAAAAAGATTTGCTTTTCCTTCCGCTCGACGGCAAGCGGTTTCGGAAGGCGAATTACGCCTGGAGTTCGGAAGGATTTTCCAAAATCAAACAGAGTCTTTTCGTAACCGCTGTTCGCTCTTACAAATCCCGCAAATTGGCGGCGCAAGGCGCGACGCGGCAGAAAAATCTGCTGGCGATGTATGAAAAACTGGCGGAAAGCTACGCCGAAAATCTCCCTTTTGACGCGACGCATCTGGTCGTTCAGCAAAATCTCTTACCGTTTCTCTGGAAAAACGGCGCTCTCGGCGGCAGAACTTTCGACGTTTTGATGACTTCCCTGCCGATGCGAGAGATTCAAAAACGGCTCGATTTTGCCTTTTCGCTTCACCCCGAAAGCAAAACTCTCGCCGATTTTCGCGCCGATGAAGATTTAATCGAAGCCGAAAACGAAAGCCTGCAAATGGCGAGAAAAATCATCACGCCGCATGCGGAAATCGCCCGGCTTTTTCCCGGAAAAGCTGAGCTTTTAGATTGGAAAATGCCGCCCGCGAAAAAAATTGTAAAATCTCGAAACGAGAAATTCACAATCGTTTTCCCGGCTTCGACCGTCGGGCGCAAAGGCTGTTATGAATTACGGGAGGCGATTCGCGGACTTGAAGTAAAGCTGATTTTGCTCGGCGCGGAAATCGAAGGCGAAAATTTCTGGCGGGATTTTGATGTTGAAAAAGGCGGCGATGATTGGCTCGTAAAAGCCGATTTGGTCGTTCTTCCAGCCTTTGTCGAACACAAACCGCGCAGACTTTTGCAGGCGGTTGCCAACAAAATTCCCGTTATCGCTTCCGAAGCCTGCGGAATCGGAAACATCGGCGAAACCAAAATGATAAAAGCCGGCGACGCGGTTGCTTTGCGCGAAAGCATCGCGGAATTTTTAATAAAAACTCAAACGCCGGAAGCGGTTAAACTTTGAAATAATCCGAGCCTTTTGCCAAACTATCTCGCGTGGCGCAAAAATCTTTCGATTACATCATCGCGGGCGGCGGAATGGCTGGGCTTTCGCTCGCTTTTTATTTAAATGAGAGTCGCCTGCGCGATAAAAAAACGCTAATAATTGACCGCGACGCGAAAGATAAAAACGATCATACGTGGTGTTTTTGGGAAAAAGAGAAAAGCGCTTTCGGAGAGATTGTTTTTAGAGAATGGAAAGGCTTCTGGTTTCACGGGACGCGGGATTTTTCCGAGTTTTTATCGCTTGACGATTATTCGTATAAGATGATTCGCGCCGTAGATTTTTACGAATTCGTTTTTTCTAAAATCGAACAGAATCCGAATTTTACGTTTCTTCAAACCGATATTCAGGCAATAGAAAATGGAGTTGTAAAAACCGGCAAAGGCGAGTTTACGGCAAAAGAATTTATTTTTGATAGTTTCACGCGCAAAGCTTACGACAACCCGAAATATCAAAATCTGTGGCAGCATTTTAAAGGCTGGCTGATTGAAACCGAAAGGGATTTTTTCAATCCGAATGAGCCGACGCTTTTCGATTTTCGCGTCGAGCAAAAAGATGAATGTCGTTTTTTTTACGTTCTGCCCTTTTCTCCGAGAAAAGCCTTGATCGAATTTACAGTTTTTTCCGATAATCTTCTGGAGGAAAACGAATATGAGCAAAATTTGGAAAAATACATCACGGAAAGTTTAGGAGTTAAAGACTTTAAAATTCTCGAAACCGAAACAGGCATAATTCCGATGTCTGACGAGCCGCACGAAGAATTCCCCGCAGAAAAAATTATCCGAATCGGCACGGCAGGCGGTTACGTCAAACCTTCGACCGGATACAGCTTTCAGCGAACTCAAAGGCGTTTACAAAATTTAGTTAATTCATTGGAAACAAACTCAATCCAAAATCAAAAATCCAAAATCCAAAATTGGAAAGCTTTTCTTGACAGCGTTCTGCTCAACGTTTTATTAACAAAAAAACATTCGGCTGATAATGTCTTTACTTCTCTTTTTTCGCGCAACAAACCGGCGCAGGTTTTGAAGTTTCTGGATGAAGATACGAGTTTGATTGAGGATTTACGCATTATGCGAACCGTTCCTCGCACCGTTTTCTTGCAAGCGGCGGCGGAAGTATTGATGAAAAGATTGAATTAATTTCCTTGACAGGCGCGGGATTTAGGTATGAAATTGCCAAACCAAGAAATATAAGATTTGAAATTTCAAATTTCAAATTTGAGATTTTATCCTGAAATAAACATCTATTCTGTATTCAAAGAATTTCAGAATCCAAGTTTGAAATTTCAAAAAAGTAGTGAAACAAATTTTTAATTTTAATTTCGTTTCTAAAATTTGAAATTTCAAATCTCGAATCAAAATTATAAGAGAAAAAAATCAGATGAATTACAAAAATTTTGAAGACCTGCCGGTTTGGAAAGCGGCTATCGAATTTGCGATTAAAGTTTTTGAATTTACCGGAAAAGCTGATTTCGGAGGTCTCGGCGATTTGA
>DATHTS010000595.1:0-2486 GCA_035462935.1 Pyrinomonadaceae bacterium | reverse complement strand
TAGATCAAATTTGATGTCCGAACGGACCGAAGAAAGTTTTTGAGAAATGATTTCCGCCCGGAAAAGGCTCTTATTATCCTAACTCTTTGCGTCAACTCGCGTCAACAATTATTTTAAATGTTAAACATACCTAGGGTTATTGCAAAGTCAAAATGCTGAGTAAATTGCCTCTCACTTATCACTTATTACCTTTCACTTATTCCGAAAATATCGGTTAAATACTTCGGAATAAGTGATAAGTCAGAGGTAATAAGTGAGAGGGCGAAGCAAAACCACTCGCGTTTTTTTCAGTTCCTGACTTTGTAAGAACCGTATAAACACCTCTAAAAAGTTTCGTTTGCTCTTGCCAACTTGCGACAGATTTTGTAGTATTTCCGTTTGCGGTTCTTTTATAATTTCCCTTTTGCGCCGGTGTAGCTCAGTTGGTAGAGCAACGGTCTTGTAAACCGTAGGTCACCAGTTCGAGTCTGGTCACCGGCTTCATCATTTTCTCCTAAGAAACTCAAGCAATGTTATGCCTTAATTGTTTATCTCCTCCTAAAAGAAAGAACTACAAATACTGTTCTAATAAATGTCAGGCTGATTATCAATACAAGATTTTCATCGAAAAATGGCAAACCGGCTTGATAAACGGAAACAAAGGAAAACACTTCCCTCAAATTTCAAATCATCTTAAACGCTTTCTTTTAGAAAAATACGGAGAAAAATGCTGTCTTTGCGGCTGGGATAAACGTCATCCCGTAACAAATAAAGTCCCGCTGGAAGTTAATCATATTGACGGAAATTCATTTAACAATACTGAGAATAACTTACAATTGATATGTCCTAACTGTCACTCTCTAACAGAAAACTTTAGAAATTTGAATAAAGGCAGCGGACGTAGTTACAGAAGAAAGAATTAAAACCTGTAAAAGCAAGCGTTTATAGCTTGTTTTTTGTTTTGCAGAAGCCAAAAACATTCTGAGTGGTTTTTGATAAATTAAATGCCAATTGCTATTTTAGCAATAGTTAGATTAAGAAATTGAGAGGAAAAATTAATGAGCCAAGAGGAAACTAAAGAAAATCTCAGTTCTGATAAAAGCTCGGCTGATTCTACCGAAGAAAATTTAAATTCCGAAGAAGTTGAAAATTTACCGGTTGGCAGTATCGGTTCATACGCCCGAATAGATGAGTTGGTTACAGATGAAGATGCCGAAAATTCCGCCGATTCCGCTTCGGAAACTTAGGAATCTTTTATCATTCCAAAATCGGCTTTTTTGATGTGAAGGAATTGAATTTGTAGAATTGAAGTCAGAAATTGAGCGATCAAAAATATGAATAACAACGATAATTTGGAACAAGAATTTAAAGATAATTCCGAAGAAAAAACGTCCGGCGAATCGCCCGCCTTTCCAGATAATAATTCCCAAAAAAAGGATTCATCTTTACAGGCGTTGATTAACCAGGAGCAATCTTTAGCGCGGGACCGCCTGCGGCAGAAGATTGGGCGCGAGCCGACGCAGGAAGAAGTTGATAAATGGTTAAGCGAACAAACCGAGGGTTACTAAAAAATTAAATCTTTTAAAGGAAAAACATTTCCTTGATTAATCACTTTAGGTTAAAACCAACCGATAAGAATTTTGCTGAAAAAGCGCTAATTTTTTCAACGATTTTTCCACTTAACAACCTGTTTTGAAACTGCTGTTTTTAGAAAAAAGAATCAGCAAATTTAACTATTTCATAAAACAAGTGTTTTTTTTTGCAATAAAAAGAAAACTTTGTTATTTTGGCGCTTAAGAGATGCGTGAGCAACTTTGAAACTTGGTAAAATAAGCCGACTTCGCAAAGGCTGTCTGTTCAATTTAAATACCCTGAAAAATTAAATAGAAAAAGGAAGAGTTACAAGATAAATTAGGAGGATTCTGAAAATGAATATTAATGATAGAAAGTCTTTTCTTGGTAGAAAAGCCTTTTATCTGGTAATGCTCACCGCCTTTGCGGCGTTGACCGGCGCGGGCTTTTTGTTTTTGTCTGAAAAGGACACGGTTTCAGCCCGGCAAGATGTTTCTGACGCGCCGCCAGCCGCCGAGCAGGTTACGGGCGATATGCTTCGATATGCCTTGAACTTCCGTTCGGCGACAAACTTTGCCGTTCTGGCTGAAGATGGAATCAGCGGCTCGGCTCACGTCGAGGGAAATGTCGGCGTGCTTAGAGAGGGAGCTTTGATTAAAGGCATCTCACACTCGAATCTCGATTTCGAGTTTGACCGAAGCCGAGCCAGAACGGATTTGATGAACGCTTTTTCAGCGATGAATCAACTGCCTTGCACGGAAGTTGATGACTCGGAACTCGGCGGAAAGACATTTGCTCCCGGAGTATATTGTTTATCATCGGCACGCATTGCAGGAGAAATGATTCTCGACGGCAAAGGCGATGCGGGTGCGATATTTGTTTTCAAAGCAGCCGGAGCGATTAAGACGGAAGCCGGATCAAGGATTTTGCTTTCA
>DATHTS010000594.1:0-1558 GCA_035462935.1 Pyrinomonadaceae bacterium | reverse complement strand
ACTTCAAGCCCGTTTATTTCGTTCTCGGACAGTGGTTTTACAATAATCAGAAATGTTGATCAGCTTCGTAATGGAAAGATTCTGATGTGCGGCAAGTTCACACTACCGAATGGCAATTCGAAGCCCTATCTTGCCCGTTATAATAACGATGGCACTTACGATTCAACCTTTGCAACTGTTATTGATAATGAATGTAACGACGTTGAAGTTCAGCCGGACGGGAAATATCTTGTTGCCGGTTATTACTCAACCATTAACGGAAATCCGAGCGAATCGCTGACGCGCTTTAACGCGGACGACACTGTTGATACGAGCTTTAACGCTGTGCGTATACCAAACACCAACGATCGGACAATTTATAAGAATATCGAATTGCGGAATGACGGAAGAATAGTCGCTTTTCGAGCGCCCGGCTGCTGTACTTACAGGGCAACGCGGCTTAATCCCGACGGGAGTATTCATACAAATTTTTCGACCAGCATTAGCGAGCCGGGTGATTTTGCCTTTCAGTCAAACGGTAAACTCACAATTGTTGCGGAATTTGCTCTTATTTTCGGGCAATCGGGTGACCTAAACAGATTCAACACGGACGGCACGCACGACCCGTCGTTAAATCGAATAAATTTTTCCGGTTCCGGATTTCCGATTTATCCGAAAGCCGCGGCGTTTACGTCGGATGAAAAACTCATTGTCGGCGGTAATTTTACGACATTTAACCTCAGCACCGGCGGCGCGCAAATAAACCAGGCGTATCTTGCACGGTTTGCTCCGCAGGCGGTTCCCATCAAACCGAAATACGATTTTGACGGCGACGGCAGAGACGATATTGCGGTTTTCCGTCCGAGCGACAGAATTTGGTATCTGAATCAAAGCACTGCCGGATTTACCGCGAAGCAGTTCGGGCTTTCGACCGATATACCTGTTGCCGCCGATTACGACGGCGACGGTCGTGCCGACATCGCTGTATTTCGAGACGGCGTTTGGTATTGGCTGAGGAGTTCCGATTCGGTCTTCGCTTATCGAATTAGCGGGCAAACCGGAGATATTCCAACACCCAGATCCGCCAGCGACGGCACAGCCGGTTTTCTCGTTTATCGTCCATCGGCGGCACAGTTTTATACCCAACAGCCGTTCGGAAACGCCCAACCGGTAGAATTCCGAGATATGACGCTTTTGCCGACCGATAAGCCGGTCATCGCGGACTATGACGGCGACGGCAGAGACGATCTGGCGGTTTTCCGTGACGGACACTGGTTTTTCATGGCTAGTAACAATTTTCAAACCAGGCATTACCAGTTCGGTATAGCCGGAGACCTGCCCGCCATCGGCGATTTTGACGGCGACCTGCGCGCCGATTTCGCAGTGTTTCGCCCGTCAAACGGCACCTGGTATATCCAAAAAACGACCGAAGGCTTTTATGCCGTTCGGTGGGGACTAGAAGATGATATACCCGTTCCGGCTGATTACGACGGCGACGGAAAAACCGATATTGCGGTTTATCGTCCAAGTGACGGAGTTTGGTATCAACTGCGAAGCACCAATTCATATCACTTCGAAC
>DATHTS010000593.1:0-3485 GCA_035462935.1 Pyrinomonadaceae bacterium | reverse complement strand
TTTTGTTTTTCGTTTAATTCAGAATAGCCTATTCCAATATTCAAAAGCGTAACAGCTTCTCCCTGTTTATTTCCAAGGACTTTTTGAAGAGTTAATGCTTGATTGAAAAATTCCAACGCTTTTGATTTATCTCCAATTTGGGAATACATTTTTCCGAGATTGTGTAATGCGGTTGCTTCACCAACCTTGTGTGCTATAGAACGAAATAAAAAAACTGCGGTATAGTAACTAGCTGATGCCTCTTTTATATTTTTTTGTGTAAAGTGGATGTAACCAATATTATTTAATACGTTTGCTTCTCCATGTTTGTCGCTTATAGCTCTATAGACTGGTAATGCTTGGTTGTAATACTTTAAGGCTTTTTCATTTTCGCTTAACTTAGAATAAACTCCACCGATACTATTAAGCGTTATGGCTTCATTAATTTTATCATTTACGACCTGAAAAAACGGTAATGCCTGAGAATAGTATTCTAAAGCGGCTTGCATATTGCCGGAATTTTCCGAAACCAACCCAGCCAAAAATAAAACTTTTGCTTCAGGGTTTTGGAAGTCGATTGTTCGGAGCAAACGGGTCGCAGTAAGAAATTTTTCAAACACCGCTCGATATGATTCTATTGTTTTTTTCTGTTCAACTAATAACACTCCTTCATTAAGAAGGGTTATGGCTTGGGCGGCTCGAGACTGCTTTAAATAATATATTTGTTGTTCGGTCAACTGCTTTAGATATTCATCTTTCAATTCCTGCCATCCTATAAATGCTTCTTGAAATTTTTTGATGGAATGTTCTTTTTGATTGGCATTTCGCGCTGCTATTCCCTCGACAAACAATCGTTCAACTTTTACCCGCCGTTTATCTTTTGCCGTTGCTGCTCTTGGAACTTCAAGCTTGATTGTATAGTTGCCCTTTCCGGATTTCGGGTCAAAACTACTTAATTCTAAGTTGAATTGATCCGCGTTTACTGCTACAAAAGAAAGCGTTTCAGATCCCTCAATATCGTTTGGACTGTCCATCGTCGCCAAGATATTACCGCTCGAATCCAAGAGCTTGAGTATTACATCAATCCCCTTCTGTTCAACTCTAACCTGTAGAAATTCGCCTGCTTTAGCTTCAATTTTATATTTATGAACTTGTCCGCCATTGAGTACACTCTCAATAGTCCGTGTAGGCAAAAGCATTTTGATTTCTTCGGTTTGCGCTTCAACAAAATTGAAAGCCAAAAGCAGCAATGAGATCAAGCCGATTATTTTTATGAATGTTCTTAGTCTTTGCACCATAGAAACTCCTTTTTCATCAAATTCAATTTCTATTTCCGATTTCTTCTCGCCACAGAGATGTCGGTAATCAGGCGTTTGTAGCTGTCTTTCAAAAAATCTTTTAAGTTGTCGAGCAGTTCCGCCGCCAAGACGCCAGCCATCATCAGCGCGAATAAAAGCCAGTAAGAAAACGAACAAAAAGTTAGAAAACTACAAATTAATGAAAGCGCAAGCAGGGCGAGAGCGCCGATGGATACAATTTTCCACTTAGGTAATTTCAAGGTCGGAAGATAGCTAAGTAAGCCAAAAAGCAGAGCGGCGTCAATAAAACCGAGTAAAAGCATTGTCCAAAAATTCGGCGTGCGGATGCCGCCGCGCAGTTCGCTCTCGATGACGTTGGCGTTAATCTCCACGCCTGCCATCCTGCCGAGCGGCGTTTCGTGCAAATCTTCGCCGAGATATGTTCCGCCGATCAAAACGATTTTGCCGCGAATGAGCGAGTTGTTCGCCCAATCCGGGCTTTCGGCGAATCGGAAAATGCGCGAGGCGGGAATCTTAAGGCGTCCGCTTGCCGTCCATTCGCCGTTTGCGTTGGAATCAACGTCCGGGTTGGTCGCGTTTCCTCTGGAATAGCGAATAATAAATTCGTCCGTTTCGTTTTCTCTTTTCTTGATTTCCGCAGCGTCGGGAAATTCTATACCGGCGCATTTTTCTTCGGCGGCGCGTTTAAATACTGTCCAGAAAAAGGTTGGTTCTCTGATTGTTTTTCCGTTTTGTTCAGTTTCAATCGCCCGCGTGTAAAATCTTGTCACGCCGCCGGCGTCTTCAAACAAATTCGGCAGTCCCGAATCGGCGTTATATTGCTTTTGCCCGCCCAGAACGTCAACCGGCTTCGGTTTGACGGTTACATCGGGCGAAAAATCTTTTTCTCCCCGCGTCCAAATCACCGGCGACCAATCGCTTTTAACCCGTAAATCTTTGAATTGTGAAAAGCTCGTATCAACGTCAACGCCGATAATGCAAGGTTTTCCTTTTGAGACGGCGGTTATCAAATCGTGAAGCTTGTTTGGATTGAGCGGGCGCGACTTGTGTTCAAAAACGGTTTCAAAATCTTCCTGCGTAATGTCAACTATGACGATACTACTGTCTTTTGCGGGCGTATCGAGGCGCATCAGCGCGTCGAGATACGAGGTCTGGATTTTATAAAATTTGTCGGTGCGGAGAAGAAAAAAAACGATCAAAAGCCCGAGCAGCATTAAAGGCACGGCTTTAATTAAACGCCATTTAAGCAAGGTTTCTTCTTCTTTTTGGCATTCTCTTTTTGCCCTCAATTTTCGGACGATTTCTATACCGCTTTTTATTTTCCGAGCCATAGTGGTTTTTTCATAGTTAAAGCTCGTGTTTCAGCGCGTTTTGTTTGAAGCAAATTAAAAACTAAGGTTTTGATTTCGATTTTAATTTTACGTTTTCACGCGCCAGATTGTCGAGATAAACATTTCTGAATAAAAGCGCCGTTTCCGATCTGATTTCGTCGCCCAGATTTTCGATCAACTCTTCGACTTTTTTGAAGGATTGTTTGTTTTTTTCAAAATCTTCCGCCGAACTTATTAAAACCCAAGCCGAATCGGTCTCCTCAAACGAGTTTTCCATTTTCCTCAAAAGAGCGAACTCATAAAGTCCGGGCTGAAAACCGGCAGGGGAGACGATTGCCGCGCCGCCTTCGGTCTTTAATTCAATCGGTAGGGACCAATCGCCGAATTTTTCCGACTCTAAATGTATTTTGCGCCACTTCAAATAATTTTTACCTTCAAGGTTTAACAAAGGTTGCAGATTAATTTTATTGTTCTCTAATTTTACGATTCCTTCGGATATTACATTTACATTTCGGGCAACGACCTGAGTACGCTTTCTCGTCGGTTCCCGGATTAAATTCATTAAAGTTGACAAAATCGCGCTGAAATAACCCGGTTCCGCAGCGGCATTGGGAAGCCCGAAAGAGCAAGCTTGACTACATCTTTGATTGATTCGAATTTTGCTGTTTAAGTCGGCGATTTTGATGTAATCAAAGCGTCCGGGCGATTTTGTGCTGATTATGCCCGAAGCGGGAACTTCTTGACCTTGGCGCAAAGGAGTGTTGCCATTGAGATACCAATTGCCGCGAATTTCAAAAACATAACCGATCCTTTGGGCTTCAATAAATGAAACGCAGGCGCCGAAGACTATTAAAAT
>DATHTS010000592.1:0-4320 GCA_035462935.1 Pyrinomonadaceae bacterium | reverse complement strand
GGCTAGGCTAACATCGGTTTCGATTTTCAGATTTGGCTTCATCAAACAAAAAGTCGAAAGTCAAGATTCTATCTTCTTGACCTTCGACTCTCAAATCGGAATTGAATTTTCCTTCTTAAATCATTTGTTCTTTTTATTCTTTTGCGGTTGCTGCTTACCGGCGCTTAGCATAATCGCTTGTAATCTCCGGGCGTAATTCGTTGCTCCAAGCTGCTGCAATGTTGCTATGGCTTTTTCGGCTTCCTTGGTATTTCCGTCGCGGAATTCCGATTCGCCGAGACTGTAAACGGCGGGAACGAATTTTCCGTCGAGTTCGACGGCGCGTCGGAAGCTCTTTGCCGCTTTTTTGAAATCGCCGAGACCGTAATAAGCGATTCCGAGTTCGTTATTCGCCAGAACCTTGACGCTTCGATTATCTGCGAGATCAATGGTTCGCTCCATAATCTCAATCGTCGCCCGGTAATCTTGTAATTCATTATTGATCACACCAAGATTCAAAGCCGCCGGAACAAATTTAGGATTAAGCTGCAAACTCTTCTGCAAAGCCTCTCTTCCCTTTTGCAGTTTTGCCCGCGCGTCTGCCGGGCGCTGTTTCTTCACATCATCCTGCGCGGCGTTGAAATATGCCCAGCCGAGATTTGTGTAATCGGTAAAATCAGGACTGACGGAGACGGCTTTTTCCAGAACGTCAATCGCCGCATTCCATTTACCTTGTCTTCCCAGAATAAAACCGTAACTGCTGTAAAGCTGCGCGTCGTCGGTAATCCGCGCCGAAGCGATTTGATACTGCCCGATAGCCTGGTCAAGTTGATTCATCTGGCGATAAACATCGCCTAAATTGGCGTAAGCCTGAAAATAATCATTCTTATTCTGAATAACTTTTTTATAAGCATCTACCGCACTTTCATAATTTTCATTGTTATAATAAGCCGCGCCTAAATCGAACCACGCTTCAACAAATTTCGGATTTATCTCGACTGCTTTTTTATAAGAGGCAATCGCGTCCTGCTCGCGGTTTAACTTGCTAAAGACTTCAGCCAGATAATAATGCGCTTCCGGGTTGTTCGCATCAATCGCAACCGAACGGCGGAGCGCCGTTTCGGCATCGGCATAACGGGTTTGTTTATATCGAACTAAACCCAGAAAGTACTGCGTTTCCGCATCCTCGGGATTAGTCGCAAGCGCTTTGGTCAGATAATTTTCGGCTTTGGCAACTTCGCCTTGATGATAATAAAGAATACCGAGCGGCGCGTAAATTTCGGTCAATTCCGCATTGAGACGCAAAGCGTTTTCATAATTTTCAATCGCCTCTTTATCTTGATCGAGCGAATCGTAAATCTCACCTAAACCGGTATAAGCCGTGGCGTTTTTATCATCGTATTTAATGGCTTCCTCGAAGAACTGGAGCGCTTTTTTGATTTCCTCTTTTTCAAGCAGTTCGTGTCCTTTGCGGGTAAACGCGTCGCTCAAACCGAGCCGGGCAAATTGATTGCTTTCATCCAATTTTACCGCTTCATTGAAAAAGTCAATTCCCTGATCAATGTCATCTCTTTCCAAATAATATTCGCCCGCTCCGGCAAAAATAAGCGAGCCTTCTTTCGGCGAAATCTGCTTGATATTCACGCTGAGCTTGGCAAAAGTCTGCGGGTCAATGCGTTTTGTCGGTCGGCTCTTTTGAACGACTTTCGCTATCGCAGTTGATTGCCGCACAATCTTCTGCCGTGAAGCAGTTTTTTGCGAGGTTGAACGGTTGGCAGTTGAAACTGAGCGAAATGCGGCTTTTCCCTGCGGCGCTTTCCTGGAAACGCGAAAGACGAAAACGCTGGAACCGCTCCCTAAATCGCTGGAAGTCACAATATCCTGCGCCTGCGCCGGAAAACCGGTCAATAAAAACGTCCACATCAAAACCAACGCGAACAAAGATTTCTGCCACTGTTTTTTGATTTTCATAATACCCTCTATTTTATTTTGCTAAATTGATAAGGCAAGCCCGATTTTTACGATGCCTTTGCTCTTCTGAACGTTTCCTGCCCGTTTTTTTGCCTCTAAAGAATAAAATCGGCTCGGCAGTTTCTGAAAAGCCAAGCCGATTTTTTTAAAGTTCAACGGAATCTTACCGCTGAATAAAAGCATTCGGAATCGGAATGTCCGTCCCAACGCCGAGATTTATCGCGCCAAAACCTGCCGTTGATCTAAGCAGATACCAAACTCCGGTCGAAGGACGGAATACGGCAATATCGGCTCGCCCGTCGCCGTCGTAATCGGCGGGAACAGGCTTATCTTCCGCTATTCCGAAATTAATAATCGTGAATGAATTATTGCTGCTGTTGAGGATATACCAAACTCCGGTTGATGGGCGGTAAACGGCGAAATCGGTTCTGCCGTCGCCGTCGTAATCCGCCGGAGCGGGAATGTCAGTGGAAACTCCCCAATGCACCGCCCGCTGAACATTATCGCTGCTGCTTTGCCACCACCAATCGCCGGTTGAAGGTCGGAAGATAGCCGTGTCGGATTTACCGTCGCCGTTAAAATCTCCGATCAGCGGAAGGTCTCCGGCAATTCCAAAACCGAGATTTGACGTTTGACCGTTGGCTGAGTTGGCGCGATACCAGTAGTTTTCCGACGGACGGAAAACGACGAAATCATCACGACCGTCGCCGGTAAAATCGGACGGACGCGGAACGTCGCCTTGCGCCCCGAAATGAGCGAAGCTTTGCTGTCCGTTAATGCTGCTCTTATACCACCAGTCGCCGCTCGACGGTCGGAAAATCGCTATATCGGTTCTGCCGTCGCCGTCAAAATCTGCCGGCGCGGGAATATCGCCTCCTATTCCGAAAACTTCAACAATAAGCTGAAAATCGGAGCTTCGCAGGATATACCATTCATTCGTTGAAGGTCTGTAAACCGCGAAATCCGCCAGACCGTCGCCGTCAAAATCGAATTTTGTTCGGTAGCGCACCGGAGCGGTCGTGATTCGGGCAATCGAGAAACGCTCGACATTTCCGATTATTGAAAAATCACCGCCGACGATTAATCTTCCATCCGCCTGTGGCACGATTTTATTGACTTCGCCGTTTGCGCCCGTTGGGAAGAAAAGTAAATCCAGAGCGCCGTTTGTCGTAATGCGGGCGAAGTTATTTCGCGCAACGCCGTTTACCGAATCAAAACGCCCGCCGACACCGATACTGCCGTCCACCTGCAAATCCATCGTCGTGAGCAAGCCGCTGAAACTCGTGGAATCCCCGAAAACCGGCATATTAAACCTTTCATCCCGGCTTCCGTCACTATTAATTCTGGAAATCGTGTCGGTGTGCATAACTACAAACTGACCGTTTGCCAGTTGGAGAACTTTGCGAACGGGCGGAGTGTTTCCGGCGTTAAAATTAGTATCCAAACTGCCGTCCGAATTTAATCTCACCAAATTCGTCCGGTTAAAGCCATTTATGCCCGTAAAACTACCGCCGACTAAAATCTGACCGTTTCCTAAAACCAAAATAGCGCGGATGGTCGGATTTCCTCCAAATATCGGGTTAAAAGAAGCGTCCAGACTTCCATCGGAATTCAACCGCGCCAAACTCGTTCGCCCCGCGCCGTTTACGGTTGAAAAAACACCGCCGATCAATATTCTCCCGTTCGCGTCAAGCGCAATATCATAAACTATTGAATTTGGATCGGAGAGTTGAACATTAAACGTCGCATCCAAACTTCCGTCCGAATTTAGCCTGACAACCCTTTGCGCGACTAAACCGATAGCTCCGCCGCCAACTAAAATTTTCCCGTCCGGCTGCACGGTAATAACTTCGGGCGGCAGATTGAACCTGTTTTCCGCATCGAAAGTCAGATCAAGGCTTCCGTCGGCATTCAAGCGGGCGATTTTATGTCTTACTCTTCCGTTCATCCGGTCGAAATCTCCGCCGACCAGAATTTTGCCGTCGGGCTGAACCGCCAACGCCGTAACCGTTCCTCTCGTCGTCACCGCCACGTCGAAAGTCGGGTCTAAACTTCCGTCAAAATTTAACCGGATATATTTCTGAACTCCGGAAATTACGCCGAAAAGCACGATTCGATTTGAGTCGTCTATAACCCAATTGAAAACTTCCGTTAAATTCGTCGGAGGATTAAAAGACGGATCAGCGCTTCCATTTGTAAAAAGACGGATAAATCTTTTTTCGGAACTCAAATTGCCTACGGTGCTCAATAAAATCTGACTGTTAGATAAAAATTCAACTCTCGCCGCATCTTCTCCCGGATTAAAAACGTTTGCCGGGACAAATGAAAGATCAACATTTCCGGCTTCCTCAAGCCGGACAATGTTTTGAC
>DATHTS010000591.1:0-2271 GCA_035462935.1 Pyrinomonadaceae bacterium | reverse complement strand
AATTGCCGCCGCGCCTTACGGCAAGGTTGTTTTGATAATTTTTATTATCGGCGCAGTCGGACACGGCGCTTGGAATATCCTGCGCGGCGCGGCTGATGTTGATAGTGCGGGCAAGAATTGGCAGGGAATTTCCAAGCGGGTTTTTGCGGGCGGCATCGGCGTTTTTTACCTGTTTCTGGCTTGGACAGCTTGGCGGATAATCACCGTGGCGCAGGTTTCAGTCGAAAACGAAACGATTCAAAAAACGCTGATTACCGTTTTTCTTGCTCTGCCGCTCGGCACGATTTTGGTCTTTTTAATCGGTCTCGGCGTAATCGGCGCGGGATTTCATGAATGCTACGCCGGAATTACGGGAAAGTATCAGGAAAATTACAGGCTTTTCGCGCTGGAAGGAAACAAGCGGAAATTTATCAGCGTGTTGGGATTTTTCGGATTTCTCTCGCGGGCTTTGATTTTCGCCCTGATCGGATATTTTTTTATCTGGGCGGCAATAAAATATAATCCCGATGAAGCCATCGGTCTGGACGGAGCATTGTTTGCTTTATCACAAACCTATTATGGGAAAACGCTTTTATTTGTTGTCGCCTTCGGGCTGATTTGTCACGGCGTTCTGTCGCTCTATGAAGCGAGATACCGCCGCATTTGCTAAACTTTGATGAACTTCTGGATGGTTAAACAAGAGCCGGAAAAATATTCTTTCGATGATTTTTTGAAAGAAGGCAAAACCGATTGGACGGGCGTTCGGAATTACCAGGCGCGAAATAATTTAAGAGAAATGAAGCGCGGCGATAAAGTGCTTTTTTATCATTCAGGTTCGGAAAAAGCGGTGGTCGGTCTGGCGGAAGTTTCGCGCGAAAGTTTTCCCGACCCGACGGATGAAAAATGGATCGCGGTTGAGTTAAAGCCGCTTGAAAAATTTAAAAAGCCGGTAACTTTGGATGAAATCAAAGCCGAAAAATCTCTGGAAAACATTGCGCTGATAAAACAATCGAGGCTGTCGGTGTTGCCTTTGACAAAAGAAGAATTTAATAAAATTATAGACTTTGCAAAAAATGGAACATCTGGAAGAACTTAAATACAAAGCTGAAGTTGTCATTAAAATGTTTGCGGAAACTAAAAACGTCAATCTTGATTATGACGAAAAATCAATCAAATATTTAGATTCTTATATTAATGAAATCAGAGAAGAATTTCGCCAAGAAATAATTGATAAATTAATCAGTATTTTCGGTTCATTTCTCGGGGAAACCATACGTCTTAACCATGGAGGAAACTGGGAAATAATCAATAACGAATTTGCTGTTAGAGTAAACGATAAAGTGGCGGTTTTTCCCTTTAGTAAAGTTAGAAAGCAATTCAAAAACGGAAGTGAAGATTCAATTTTGAGTTTTTACCAACTGGCTCCAACCCTTGATAAATTGAAAAAGTAATTATGTTAAAACAAGCCGTAGCTTATTACCACGAACTTTTAAAGGATTTCGATTTAGCCGAATCGTCGCGCCAAGCCCTGGATGAAGGCTTGGAAGACGCGAGATTGATTTTCGGCGGTCGGCGTTTGTCGCCTTATCTGCGCCCGCATTTTGTAACCAAGACCGATTGGGCGCGGATCAGCGGCATTTGCGAAACCGTCTGGAACTGCCTGCAAAAGGTGAAGGATGCGGCAATCGAGAACGTTGAAATTCTGGACGAACTCGGAATCACGGAAATTGAAAAAGACCTTGTCGCCATTGATCCGAAATTTCAGTTTGTATCGCCGACGGCGCGGCTCGATTCATTTCTAACCGAAAACGCCTACAGTTTTGTCGAACTCAACGGCGAAAGTCCAGCCGGGATCGCTTACGCCGATTCCGCGACCGAAATTTTTCAGAGCTTGCCGGTGATGAAAAAATTTCGTGAAAAATACGAAATCGAAACATTTGAAGGGCGCGCGAAAATGCTCGCGGTTTTGCTAAGCTGCTACGAAGAATTTCTCGGTCGCAAACCTGAAAGAAGTCCCGTAATTGCGATTGTTGATTTAAAGGATTTGCCGACGCAGAAAGAGTTTGAGCTGTTCAAAGACTATTTTGAATCGCAGGGCTGCGCATCTCTGATTTGCTCGCCCGATGAACTGGAATTCGACGGCAAATCTCTGATTTATAAAGGCGTTGCGATTGATGTCGTTTACAGGCGTTTGCTTGTCAACGAATACCTGCCGATTATTGATTCCGCGCCCGCGCTTCTTCAGGCTTATCGCGCCGGCGCGGTTTGTATGGTCAACAGCTTCCGCTCGAA
>DATHTS010000590.1:0-3783 GCA_035462935.1 Pyrinomonadaceae bacterium | reverse complement strand
CGCGCAAAATCCATCATATCGCGCGTAACTTGAGTTATTCGCTGAATCTGCGTCGAAATCAATTTAAGATTTTCCCTCGTCCTTTCATCCAAATCCTGCCTTGTCTGCATCATTTGGATTAGAGAGGAAATTGAAGCTAAAGGATTATTGACTTCGTGCGCCACGCCTGCCGCCAGTGTTCCCATTGCCGCTAATTTTTCAGTTCGGGTTAATTGTTCGTTTAGTTTTTGAAGCTGTTCGATGTCGGAAGACATTTTGCGGCTCATTTCATTAAAAGATTCCGCCAGCAGCCCGATTTCGTCGTTGCTTTTTCGCAGATCAACGCGGCTGCCGTATTCGCCTTTGGTAACCTGAACCGCCGCCAGCGTGATTTTTTGCAGCGGGCGCGAAATGGTTCGCATAATCAATAAAACCAGCAATAGATTCGGCACGAGCGCCGAAATTACGCTGAAAACGAGATATTTGCGCCAAGCTTCAAACGTCATTCCGTCGCGGAAAGCCCACCAGACAATCGGGATTTGAAAAATGATAAAACTGATGATGGCAACGGAAGCGATACTGAGAGCGATTTTATAAGTAATCGGAAAAAGCCTGAATTGATGAAGCGCGGTTTGCAGCGAGAAAAGCTTGAAATTGGAAATCGCGTAGGCGTAAATCAAGACGCCCGGAAGAACAAAGATTGAGCTGTAAGGCAGCAAACCGTAAATTCCGAAAAACGGGAAAACGATATTCGCCAGGGTTTTTAAAATGCCCGTGATTACTAAAGCCCAGAGAATCGCGCCGAGCTGCTGACCTTTTTGCGTGTGGCGATATTTTCGATATTTGCGAAAGAGAACCGTCGCGCCGAAGCCGAAAACAAAGTAAACGTAAATTACAAAAGCATATGCCAAGGGCGCAAGTTCGATGACGAATCTTCCGTTTTGAAAACCCACTCTGTTCCATAAAAGCCCGAAAATAGCGGCAGGAATTAAAACCAAACCCGGCGAAAAAAGAATCGCGGCGCGTTTTTTCGGCGTGCGCGAGTTTTCGGGGAAAACCCAGGCGAAAACTACCAAAGCGCACTGCATCAGAAGCGCGGTGATAAAACTCGCCGAAGCCCAACCGTCAGCAAATGCGTTGGCTTCTTCAAAATTCCAAAAAATTAAATCTTTTATCGTCCAGAGCGCGAGAAAAGCGATAAATCCGGCAAAAGTCTGGTGCGCACGATTTCGCGGATTCGCCACAAAGACATAAAATCCCAGCAGAACCAACAGAAAAAGCGCGAAAAGATGGAGCAGAACGAGCATTTTGTTAACGGCTAAAAGAAAGGCGAACGATTAACTGTATTGAGAAAACAGGTTGAGAGGAAAAAGCGTGGAACTCTACACTATAAACTCTAAACTATAAACTAATTCGGATATTTATTGCCAAATAGTTTAGAGTTTAGAATTTAGAGTTTGGCTCGAATCCTTCCTAAACTGTTTTGTCAATACAATTAACCATTAACAATTAACGATTAATCGAATTTAGTCAACCGTGAATTTAAGGTTGACGCCGATTACATTTACATTTTTTAGAATGTTTCCCCGGTTTCTCTGCCAGAGATAGAAAAAATCTGCGGAAGCTTTGCCGGTTAATTTCCGGTTAATTCCGGCGGAAAGTTCGTTTCGGAACCAGGTTTTGGAAGCGAAATCATAAAAAGGTTCGGTGGAAACAAAAGGAGTGAAAAGTTCCTTGTCATCTTTTTTTACCGGAATTCTCAATTGAAACCTGTTTCGATACCGAACCGTGTCCGAACGCGAATGACGAATGCGGTATTCCACACGGTTTCGGTCGCGGATAGAAAACGCCTTCCATTTTTTCTCCAGATTCAGATCAAAACGGATTCTGTGTTCAAACTCTTTACGTCCAACCACGGGCTGACCGGCGCGATAGATATAACTCGGCGAAAAACCGACGTATTTGTTGATCGTGTAATCAAAACCGAAACCGATTCGCTCATCAATCGGACGAGAAATGTTTTTCCCGGCGCGAAAAGTTCCGAGCAGGGAAAAGGAAAGGCGGTCGAAACTCTTTCCTTTTCTGTCTTTCGACTTGATTAAAGGAAAGGAAATCTGCGTGTCGTTCCAGAATTGAACATCGTCTTCCGGCAGCGTGGTTTGTGGATTGGCGGCGGATAAAAAGAGCAGGATGAAAATAACGGGCAAAAAGTTAATTTTTTTCATAACGATTTAATGACAAATCTATCAAAAATTAACTTGTATTACACGATGGTTAAATAATTGTTACAAAATCTTGAAAAAGATGTTAATTAAAAAATAAAACGAGATCACAAACCGAGAATAAAAGCGCAAATTATAAAAGTAATGCCGAAGGCTATAGGAAGAAAATGTCGTCGGTCAATCATTTCGCCTTTTTTCAACCAGCGATGAAGAACTATAAAAAGCGGCAAAGCCGCGCCGCCGACCGTCGCGCCGAAAAATGCGCCGAGAATCGCGCCGAAAACGAAAATAACCAAACCTCCCGCGCCGCCCGAAACCGCGCTCCAGAGAATTCCGATAAAAGGCGCGAGCAGCAAAACCGCTCCAAGCGGATATTTATCGAGTTCGCGCATCCATTTGCCGACAATTTTCCCTGAAAAGAAACCGACGATTGCCGTCAGAAGATTAACGATGGCAAGCAGACCGAAAACCCAAATTTCATTAAAGCGAAATCCTCCGGCATCGGTAAAAAAGCCTATAAAAAATGCAAGCGGTGGAAATATGCCGAGAAGAAGTCCGAAATAAGCAAAAGCTTTTTCAAAGTTAAGCGGATTTGCCATCATTTCGGCTTCCATTTTCTCCCGCTCGCTGCGATACATCGCTTTCTGGCGGGCTGTTTCGGTATTTATGTCGAGCAGAAAATCTAATCTTTCGTGGACGAGTTCGCCGTCGCGGTCAAAGCCGGAAAATGGACGGGAATTTGTTTGGCGGGCTGCGGTTTGGGTGTTTCGCTCTTGCATAAATCTTTCTCCAACTCGTTGACGTTAATCGTCTCGGGCATTTGCTTGTGAGTTTTAATCAAAATTTTTACGGAAATCTCCGCTTCATCGTCCTTTAATAGATTGATAAACTCAACCGCCAGTCTGCCGAGATTTTCTTTATTTTCGGCAGTTTCAAAAAGAATCGCCAAAGTTTGCAGAAAATCCTGCCGGGCTTGGGTTTGATGAAGCGAAAGCAATTTGCGGTTGCGTCGGTTGAGACATTTTGCGGCGAGTTTTGCGTTTTTATTTTGGAAGAGGCGAAAAAAATTTATTTCTTTCGCTGTCGGCTGGTCATTTTCGAATTGATTAGCTAAAGTTAATCCGACGTAACGCTCAACTGTTTCACGAAAATCAAAAACGGAAAGCTCTTTCGGCAGGATTTTTTCTATTTCTTTTTGTATATTTTCAAGCCTTTCGGTCGGAAACTCTTTTGTAATCTTTTGATGCAATAATCGAAAAGCGTAAGGAATCCAGACAACAACTATCAGGAATGTTTTCAAAATGAGACGATTTGACCGACGGTGATGCAGAAAAAAATGGACCCCGAAAGGAGTGCCGCAGGAAAGATATATTATTAAAAAATCAATCGGGCTCATCAATTAAAAAAAATGGCAAGGTTTATGCCAGGTTTTAACGCAAGTTTTTTATTTAATTGCGTTCTACGAAAAGCATTTGAAAAAAAGGAACTTAAAGCGAAAATAATGCGGAACAAAGAATTTGAATCGAGCGTATATACAGATTGCAAAGCGCGAAACTTTCAATCCAAACTTTGCAGTTTGCAA
>DATHTS010000589.1:0-6376 GCA_035462935.1 Pyrinomonadaceae bacterium | reverse complement strand
GTTCAAAATCCGCAAACTCATCAGTTGCGAGCAGCATATCGAGTAATCTTTGATAAATTACAAGGCGGCAGTTTATCCCGCGCTTTTGCAGATTCACCCACAAACCGAAGATGCGTTTTTCCGCACCACCCACGCCGTTTTCGACATCGGTTATCAAAAATATCGAAACTTTCATTAATTCGGGAATAACTTTTATTGCTATGCGCCCAAAATCCATTTTAAGGTCGAACGCCGCTCGTCAAAAAATCAGCCATCAAAATTTTCCAATCCAGTCCGTCGTTTGAGTTTTTCAAATTCGATTTGAGAATGCCCGCCCGCGTTAAATTATTCTTCGATTGTTCGATTTTTTCCGTTAAAACCGGCGCTTCGAGCCATTTTTTCTGCGGCGGTTCATAGCCGATTTTGTCCTGCCGGTTGACGATCAGCGGCGGCAGAATATCGGCGAAGGCTTTTCGCATAATGTATTTGGTGACGCCGTTTTTAATTTTAAGATGCGGCGGCAGGGAAAATAAAAACTCGGCTAAATGATGGCTTAAAAACGGCAGGCGAACTTCGCGCGAATGAGCCATCGAATTGCGGTCGGCATAGCGCAGCAAGGCTTCCAGCGAGCCGTAAAACGTTGTCTGATATAAAGATTCCGCCAGACTTTGCGGCGAAAGGCTGTTTTGTTCGATAAAATCGTCGAAATACGAGTTCAGAAAATCCTGATTGATAAATTGTCCTAAATTAGCTTTCCATTTTACCTGCCTGATTTTTGTTTGTGCCGTTGCCGGTAAAACGTGCTTGAGCGCGATTTTTATTTTCTCCTTTTGTCCAAATTTTACCGGGCTGGATGAATGAATCTCAGCGTGATGCGCCATCTCTGTTTTCCAAAGCGTTTTATTCCGCTTTCTCAATTCGCTGAAATAATCGGCAAAATAAAAATGATAACCGGCAAGCAGTTCGTCCGCGCCCTGACCGTCGAGCAAAACCGTAACATTATTTTCTTTCGCCAGCCGCATCACGCAGAACTGAGCGTAAATGCTGGCGGAATTAAACGGCTCTTCCTGATGATAAAAAAGATTTTCGAGGTTTTCGATTAAGCCTGCTTCGTCGGGATAAACAAAATGCGGCTCGACTAAAGTCCTATCAATCACCGCCTGCATATATTCGCCTTCGTCTCTGGCAAAACCGGGAAAACGCGCCGAAAAGGTAGCCTGCGGGATTTTTTGATTTTTTTTCAATTCGTCAATCACGCAGACGACCAGCGAGCTATCCAAGCCGCCCGAAAGACTGCTGCCGACCGGAACGTCGGAGCGCAGACGGCGTTTGACCGATTCATAGAAAAGCCGACGAAATTCTTCCGCCGCTTCTTCTTCGCTGATGTCTTCATTTATCTGATGATAATCAATTTCCCAATACTTAAGCGGTTCGATTTTTAGATTTTCCGGCGAGAGATAAAAATAATGAGCGGCTTCCAATTTATTTATTCCCTCGAAGAAAGTTTCCTTCGGATTTTGCGGATTATAAAGATTTTCGCGCGCTAAAAAATTAAAAAACATCCGGTTGTTGACAACACGCGGAACGCCAGCCGCCCAGAGCGCCTTCATTTCCGAGGCAAAGTAAAAATTTCCGTCGCGCAACGCGTAATAGAAAGGCTTTTCGCCAAAACGGTCGCGGGCGCAAAACAATTTTTGCTCGCTCGCGTCCCAAATCGCAAAGGCGAACATTCCGTCCAAATCCTGCAAGCATTTCTCTTTTCTCTCGTGATAAAGCGCGAGCAAAACTTCCGTGTCGCAGTGGCTTTTGAATTTGTATCCCTTTCTTTCGAGGTTTTCCTTAATCTCAATAAAATTGTAAATCTCCCCGTTAAAAACAATCGTGTATCTGCCTTCGGCATAATGCATCGGCTGACTGCCAGCCTCGCTCAAATCCAGAATTGCCAGACGGCGAAATCCGAAACCGACATTTGCCGTTTCATTAAGCCAAAAGCCTTCGCCGTCAGGACCGCGGTGAACGATGCTATCCGCCATTCGTTTCAAATCGGATTGAGCAATATTTCCACGGGGATTGATAATTCCGGCAATTCCACACATAAATCAGTATTCAAAATCGTTTAATCCGGCGTTTTAGAAAAATCCTGCCAAATTTTCTCGGCGATTATTTCGGCGGCTCGTCCCTCGCCGTAAAACTTCTCCGAAAACTCCGCTTTTCGTTGAAGAAGCTGATAAAAATTTTCGATAATTAAACCTTTTTCAATCGCCGTCGGCACATTATATCCGCCTTCAACCAACTCAGTCCATTCGGTTATATCGCGCAAAGTCAGGCAAAATTTTCCCGCAAAATACGCTTCTTTTTGCAGCCCGCCGCTGTCGGTAACAACCAAACGACAATTTTCCAGCAAGTTTATCATTTCCAGATAACCGACCGGCTCAATAATTTTTACGCGGCAATCAATGCCGAACTTATCAAACTTCTTTCTTGTGCGCGGATGAAGCGGAAGCACAATCGTAAATTCTTCGTTTATTTCATTTAACGCTTCGCAAATAGTTTTTAAACGCTGCTGATCGTCCGTATTTTCAGCACGATGAAGCGTGCATAAAACATAATTTTCAGGCAATTCCAGATTTGCCTTTTCGACTGACTTTCTCACTTTCTCCCTAAAAAAATAATATGAATCGAGCATTACATCGCCCGAATTTATGATTTTAACCGGAAAATTTGCAAAACCTTCTTTTTGCAAATTTTCAACCGCTTTTACCGTCGGACAAAACAAAATATCGCTGATTCTGTCGGTTAAAATCCGGTTGATTTCCTCCGGCATCCGGTTGTCAAAGCTTCGCAAACCGGCTTCGACGTGAATCACTTTTTTATGCAGTTTTTTTGCGGCTAACGCGCCCGCCAGAGTCGAGTTTGTATCGCCGTAAACCATTACATAATCGGGATTTTCTTTTTGAATTAAAACCTCGACAGCTTCGAGCATTCGCCCGGTCATCGCGCCGTGCGAGAGGCTGTCAATGCCGAGATGATAATTGATTCCCGGCAGTTCCAACTCGTCAAAAAACACGTCGGACATTAGATAGTCGAAATGCTGCCCGGTATGCGCTAAAATTTCCTGAAAATTTCCGTCGCGGCGCAAAGCGAGGCTGACGACTGACGCCTTTACAAACTGCGGGCGCGCTCCGATGACAGTTAAAATTTTGCATTTTTCCGGCATTTATTCTTTGAGCAGCCGCAGAAAAATCTCCTTGTTTTTCTGCGCCGAGAGTTCAAAAGCGTGTTTGTCTGCCTGATTTTTATAATAACTTATCTTTTCCGCCGAAAGCTGTTCGATAACTTGCGCTAAAGATTGCGGCTCGAAATCTTTGGCGACTATGCCTAAATCAAACTCTTCCACAAGCCGTTTCATTTCCGGCGACGGCGAAACGACAATTGCCAGACGCGCCTGAATGTATTCAAATAATTTGTTCGGCAGCGCCAGACGATTGTTCGTGTTCGTCGGCGCGAGAGAATAAACTCCGATGTCGAACTGATTGGTAAAATCTATTATTTCAGCGAAAGAAACAGGCGGCAGAAACTTTATATTTACATTTGAACCCGCGATTTTTTTTAATCTTTCGATATATTTTTCGTCGCCGAGAAGCATTAAATTCAGTTCATATTTTTCGTCGAGAAAATTCATCATCTCGATTTGATTCTCCAAACCCCTGCCGGGAAACGCGCCGCCGTGATAAATAAGGCGAATCTTTTCGGGATTTACTGCGGAAGGCGAAATTTCGCGGTATTCCGAAGCATTTGTTATGATGCTGAATTTTCTGCCGTAATTTCTTTCAAACAAATCTGCGATTCCCTGACAAACGGTTGTCGCCGCCGTAACTTTCGGAAGATATTCGCGGCAGAGATATTCGACAAAAGGTTGGCGAAGCAGGCGAAATCGTCGGCTTTCTTCATGTTCCAAAGGCGCGTATTCATGTGCATCGAAAATAACTTTGGCTTTGTTTTCGGCTAATTTTACTGCCAGCGGCAATGTATCAATATCGTTTGCGATAATCGCATCAAAAGAAAAATTCGCCGCTTTTTTCAAAAGCTCCTTCATCGCCGCATTCCAGTAAAAGGATTCGTAATCTTTTGTAAAATACTGCGCGGCGCGTTTTAATTTTACGGCAAGGCGCGAATTTCTTTCCGGTTCAAATGGAATATGCCTGACGCCTTCGACATTTGACGGCGAAAATCCCAAGGTCGTGATTTCATAATTTTCCCTGAGCCAGGAAATTTGCCGTAAAATACGCGGGTCGCGGTGCAGGTGAGTAAAACAGATTATCAGGATTTTTTTCTTCACTGTCGAATTTGTAATTCTACGATTTTATTTCGGATTTGGCGAAATGCCCGAAAAGATGTTCTTTGATGTTTAAGGCGAAAAACAGAATAGTAAGAAAGATAACTGCAATCGCCGTTTTCAAAGCTATTTGCGAATAAATATTAAGAGGAATTTCATTTATAAAAAAGAGCGTTCCGAAACCCGCAATTAAACTTCCCGGAAAAATCAAAAAGGCTTTTGTAAAATTATAAGGAATCGGATAAAGAATCTGCGCGTGCCAAAAAACCGCCGCCGGTATGATAATTTGGGAAGCCAGAGTCGCTGCCGCCGCGCCTTCTTTGCCGAAGCGCGGAACAAAAATCAAGTTCAGCAAAACCAGCAACCCGGCGGAAATTACCGATGCGATGCCGTAAGCCTTATTATTTTTGGCAAGGCTCGTTCCGATGCTTGCCAGATAACCAAGCCCGATGACCAAATGATTAAACGCTAAGATTCCCGCCACCCAAAAAGCGGAGACATATGCTTCGGTTGCCAGAACGAGCAAAGTTTCGCGGGCAAAAAGGGTTATTAAAACTGCAACGGCGCAGGTTGCGCCCATATAAAGATTGAGCGTTTGAGCGTAAATTTCTTTCGCTTCGGGCTGTTTGTGAATCGAAAAAGCGAACGGTCCCCAAGCCATCTGAAAAGCGCCCGTGAGCAGCGCCATCGCCGAGGCAATCGAAATTCCGATTTGATAAAGCCCGACTTCAGCCGCATTTTGAAATGTTTGAATAAAATAAACGCCCGACAGATTGATCACCCAAAATGCAATGCTTCCCGGAATCAGGGGAAAGCTGAAACGAAACATTTCCTTCCATCTGTGCCAATTGAAAAAGCGCGGATTGATGGAATCTTTGAATAAAATCAACGTCCAAATCGCTGCGATTATCGAAGTCAAAAGCTGGGCGTAAAAAACGCCGATATAGCCGGTTCTGATGATTACGACGAAAAGAACATTCAACGCAATTGTGAGCAGAGCGATTGACAGGCTGAAAACCGAAGCGGCGGCGGCGCGTCTTTGAATTCGCAAAACGTTCGCGGAAAATGTCGTAAAAACGGTTAACGGAAGATTCAAAGCGGCAATCAATAAAGCCGGTTTGGTGAGCGGTTCCTGCAAAATTTTTAGGGCGATAAAATCTTGTAAAGCGACAACCAAAACGGCGAAAATGCAGGCAGCGGCAAAACACGACCATAAAAAAGTGTTCAGCGAGATTTTCCTGTCGCTTTCATCTTCATCGTCATAAAACCATCTTGCCAGCGAGTTGTCCAAGCCCAGCACGACCAGAATACTCAAAAGCGTGAACAGAGTTATCACCAAACTGATTATGCCGTAATCGGTCGGCGTAAAAATGCGCGTGTAAATCGGCACTAAAAAGATGCCGATAAAGCGGCTGACGACGCCGGAAACGCCGTAAATTAAACTGTCTCCGGCAAGTTTTTTGATGACCGATAGATTAGCCATTCTAAATTTCAGATTTCAAATTTCAGATTCCAAATTCGAGCGGTTAAGCCTCACGTTTATTTGATAAATTTAGATGCTTTCGGCTTTTTTGCGGTGTAACCGAATGACTTCGCGGTAAGTTTTCGCTAAATTTTCCGCCAATTTTTTATCGTCGTGATATTTTTCGACATAATTTCTACCCTTTTTCCCAAGCTCGTTTCGCAAAGCGCCGTCCTTTAGGAGAATTTCCAGTTTTTCAGTGATATTTTCAGGATTGGCGTTAAAAATCGGCAGTTCCGGCAGATAATTTTTTCCGGTTACCGGATTGATGTAACAAACAACCGGCTTTCCGAACGCCATCGCCTCGACCGCTGCGTAGCCGTGACTGCCGATAATCAACTGATCAACGAAAATATCGCAGCCGCGCATCGTTTCGAGCGCCTTTTCCCGCGCCATATTTTCCACTAAAACAAACTCGAAATCATATTTAGCCTTTAAACTTTCAATCGCCTGAAGAATGAATTTCGTCCCTTTGGCAACCGGCGCGGAAGGTGAATGAACTACGACGGGCTTTTTATTCAAGGGGTCGGGAAACTGCG
>DATHTS010000588.1:0-2837 GCA_035462935.1 Pyrinomonadaceae bacterium | reverse complement strand
CTCGATTCCCATTCCGGTGTCGCTGACGATAATTTCGATGTGAGAATTAACGCGTTCGAGCCGCACCTGCACGCGACCGCGTTTCGGCGTGAATTTGATGGCATTGGAAAGCAAATTCCAGATCGCCTGCTGGAGACGTTCCGAATCGCCGGAAACAAGCCCGGCTCGCGGGTCGAGGACGACTTGCAGGCGGATGGCTTTGTTTTCCGCCGTCGGGCGAAGCGATTCGACCGCCGCCTCGACCACCGAAGCGATTTCAAGCGGGCGAACGTCGAGCCGCAGTTTGCCCGTGATAATGCGCGAAACGTCTAATAAATCCTCGATAAGCTGGGTTTGCGAGCGGGCGTTTCGCTCGATGGTTTCCAGGGCTTTGGCGAAATGCGCTTCGTCCAGATTATTTGTTCGGAGCATCCGCGACCAGCCGAGAATGGCGTTGAGCGGCGTTCTGAGCTCGTGAGAAACGGTCGCCAGAAATTCGTCTTTCAGACGGTTCGCTTCAATCGCTTCGTGATAAAGTTTACGGCTTTCATCTTCGGCGCGTTTGCGCTCGATGATTTCCTTGTTCAACTCGTCAATTTTTTGTGTCAGGAGAATAAATCTCCGGTCGGCGGTTTCTTTCGGTTTCAGGCGCAAAAAAATCATCGCCGGCTCATTATCGCCAGCCGGTTGGACGACAGCGCCTTCACAGCGATATTCGATATATTCGTCATCCGGTTGACGCAAATTCAGCGCCCCGAAAATCATCTGCCGGCTGCGCGAGCAGTTTTGTAAATACTGCCGAAGTTTTTCCTGTGGAGTAGATGAAATTTCCGCGAGGTTTTTACCTTTTAGATTTTCCTGAGTTTCGTTTACGGCGCGTAAAAATGGCGAATTGGCGGAAAGAATCTCCCCGCCGCTTGAAACCAGAACGGTCGGTTCGGGAAATATTTTTGCCAGTTCGGAAAACGCTTCGGCGGTCAAGACGCTAGTTTCCCCCTTTCACATACTCTCTGCCGAAGGCTTTTTCCGATTCATCCGTCGGTTTCAAATAAACCGTGACCACACAGCGACTGCTTCCTTCGGCAATCGTTTCGTTTAGCTCGACCTTCGAATATCCCAGATTTTCCGCCGCAATCGAGCCGAAAACATTCGAGGTCATCATACACATCGCCGGACGACCGATAACTTTATCTTCAAACGGGCAAACGCGATTGTGCAAAACGATTTTCTCGTCAGTTTCCTCGACAATGTAAAAATCGCCTTCAATCCGCCGTTTTAAATCCACCAAAACATCAGCAACCTGTCGGCGATCCAGATTTTCAACCTGTAAAGCGGATTTATATGCGTTATTAATATGGTTTCCCATATTCTGCCCGACCACGCTGATAAAACCCGACGCTTCGTCCAGCCCGACGACATCCTGCAAAGTGCCGGACAATTCTCGTATCAAAGTTCGCAAAAAGACATCCCTCTCTAAAGGAACGTCTAATTTCCCGGTTTCCGAAACCGTTTTATCAAAACTTTTCATAAAACCTTCCCTTTGTTAATAAAAAATTTACCGGAGCAAATGTTTATTTTAAGTCCACGCGAGGTATTCGGCAAGCAGGTTTCTTTAAAGATTTATATAAAAAAGGAAAATAAAATAAGTTAGAACTTATACAACTCCGTCATCTTTCAGCTTTTCCAGATGCGCTTCGACACTCTTTTCCGCTAAATTCCAAAGTTCTGGTGAAACATCGGTATAAACTTTTTCTACTATCTCACGCGGCGTTCTCGCTCCCGCTTGTATTGCTTCCAAAATTTTCCTTTCGCGTTCAAGACGGTGCGCGATGTAGTTTTCGATTTTACCTTTCGCATCAATAACCGCCGCGCCGTGAGAGCCGCAAAGGAAACGCAGATTCGGAAGATTCTTCATTCTTTCCAATGAATTCAAATAATCGCGCATATTTCCTTCGGGCGGCGCGATCAAAACGCTGCCCGCGCCGACGACGTTATCGCTCGAAAGCAAAAAGCCTTTCTCTTCATCATAAAAACACAAATGCCCGCGAGCGTGTCCCGGCGCGTGCAGGATTTTCAGCTCGAAAGATTCTCCGTTTTCGTCTTTTAATTCAAGAATTTCGCCGTCTTCCAAAAAATTGCCGATTTTTACCTTTCCTTGCAGGCTTTCCGCCGTAAATTTATGCGCGGAAATCGGGATTTCCAACCCGAACTTTTCCAGTAGATGTTTTTGTAGAGCAATTTCGCCGCCGAAATGGTCTTGATGCAGATGCGAAACTATAATTTCCTTGCACGAAAAGCTTTTCCCGATAAAAGAATCTATCAAATCAAACAATTTCTGCTGCTCGATTTTATCTCTCGAAGCCGCATCAATTACGACGAATTCCTTTTTCCCGAGAATAAAACAATTCGTATGTGTCGCTGGCGGCAGAGTTTCAGTTTTTAACGGATAGCAAATCAGGCGCGGATTGAGTTCGATATGATGAATTTGCCCGTTGAGCTTTTGGGATTTTTCGAGGAGTTTTTCACCGCAGAGACGTAAGAATTTCTTAAAGAAAGGGAGAAAGGAAGAAGGGGAGAAGGGGAGATTTTCTGTCCCTTTCTCCCCTTCTCCCCTTCTCCCTTTCTCGTCAAATGCTTTCTGCGGTTCAATTTCTCCGTTTAGTGTCTGAAGCGTAATTCAAACCGGCGGCGAGATCAAAACTTCGGAATTTTCCCAAGCCTGCAAAGCTGTTTGCGGATTGATAAATTCTACTTTTGTAAGTTCGCTGATAGCCGCGTAAGGCATTTGTTTCGGCGGGCAAACGGCGATAAAAAATCTTGTTTTAAAACGCACGGGCGAAAATTGCGGAGTCGTCCAA
>DATHTS010000587.1:0-14305 GCA_035462935.1 Pyrinomonadaceae bacterium | reverse complement strand
GGTCTGTGTATCTGTCGGAGTTGGAGTCGGCGTTGGAGTTACGGCAGCCGTCTCGCTTTCCAGCACGACCGGAACCGGAATTATCGTGTTTGAGCGCGTCGCGTAAAGCTCCTGGATTTTTTCAAAACGCCGGAAGCCCGGATTTATTACAACAATTTGATACACGCCGGGCGGCAAATTATCCTGAAAGAATTTCCCGTTCGAATCGGACCTTTTCGCCGTTCTGAAACCGTTCGCCTGGTTTATGAATTGGACGGTCGCGCCCGGAATCGGGTTTCCGGCTACATCGTTTACAGTTCCGGCAAAACCGCCGTTTACCGGACCTTGCGCGACGGCGGATAAATTGAATATTGCTAAAACACTTAATAAAAAAACAATTGAAAAACCGAAGCGCCGCAGAAAGTTACTGCGGCAATCCAGTCCTAAAAATTGAGCCGAAGTAGTATTGATAGAAGCTGACATTTTTATTTCTCCTGTTAGGCTGTCTGAAAATTTTATAAAAGTAGCTATTAAGGAACGTAAGCGCAAAGGAGATTTTGCCTAGTTCCTCTTTAATAGTATTGAGCAAAAAAACTCTCACTAAATACTAAATTTTCAAACAGCTTCTTCTTAGTAATGCGTAAAAAGTTGGCGTTTTCAGACAAAAAACTCACCGAAACGAGTTTCTGGAAATTTTTCAAATAAATGATACATCAGCATTTAGCGAGAACAAAATTTATTTTCAAATAAAATTTCCCATTTCAGCAGAGATAATGTAGGTTCGCTTCAATAATGATTCCTTATTTTTCATTTGCCGCGCTTCTCTGATAAATTTATCAAAAGTTTTACACAATTTTATTTCAGGAGTCTTTTATAAAAATGAGTTTAATCGAACAAATCTGGGCGCGTGAAATTTTGGATTCGCGCGGAAATCCGACAATTGAAGCCGAAGTAATTTTGGAAGACGGAACGCAGGGACGCGCCGCCGTTCCTTCGGGCGCGTCAACCGGCGAAAACGAAGCGGTCGAACTGCGCGACGGCGACGCGGCGCGATATTTGGGCAAAGGCGTTTCGCGGGCGGTCGCCAACGTCAACGATAAAATCAGCTATGAATTGGAAGGCTTGGACGCGCTCGACCAAACTTTAATTGACCAAACTTTGATTGCTTTTGACGAAACGGAAAACAAATCCGCCTTGGGCGCAAACGCGATCCTGGCGGTTTCGATGGCAACCGCTCGCGCCGCTGCTTCGTTTCTGGAAATCCCGCTTTACCGCTACATCGGCGGAATAAACGCGAAAACGCTTCCCGTTCCGATGATGAATATCATCAACGGCGGGGCGCACGCCGACAACAACGTGGATTTTCAGGAATTTATGATTATGCCGGTTGGCGCGGAATCGTTTTCGGAAGCGCTTCGCGCGGGCGCGGAAATTTTTCATACTCTGAAAAAGGTTTTAAGCTCGCGCGGCTATTCGACCGCGGTTGGCGATGAAGGCGGTTTTGCGCCGAATTTGAAATCGAACGAAGAAGCCGTCGAAACGATTCTCGAAGCGATTGACAAAGCCGGTTATGCAGCGGGCGAAAACATAATGCTCGCCCTCGATCCGGCAGCGAGCGAGTTTTACGACGGCGAAAGCTATGTTTTCAAAAAATCCGACAAGCGACGCCTTTCAAGCGATGAAATGGCGTCGTATTGGGCGGATTGGGCTGACAAATATCCGATTATTTCCATCGAAGACGGAATGGCGGAAAACGATTGGGCGGGCTGGAGAAATCTGACCGAGCAAATCGGAAAGCGCGTTCAGCTTGTCGGCGATGATTTATTCGTTACAAACGTAAAATTTTTACAGCGCGGAATCGAAGAAGGCGCGGCAAACTCGATTTTAATAAAAGTCAATCAAATCGGGACTTTGACCGAAACTCTGGACACAATCGAGCTTGCCAAAACAAACAATATGACTTGCGTTATCTCGCACCGTTCCGGCGAAACGGAAGATTCGTTTATCGCAGATTTGGCGGTAGCAACCAATGCGGGACAAATCAAAACCGGCTCGCTTTCGCGCTCTGACCGCATCGCAAAATATAATCAATTACTGAGAATCGAGGAAGATTTGGACGCTTCGGCGCGTTATCCGGGCAGAATGGCTTTTTATCAAATCCAACGGTAAGAAATTGCCCGCGAATTACGCGAAAAAAACGCGACTTATTTTATTTCTTTTATTCGCGGAAATTCGTGTAATTCGCGGGCAAAATTTTTTATGAAAATTCTAATCATTGGCGGAACAAAATTCTTAGGTCGCCATTTGGTTGCGGCGGCGCAGGAGCGGAATCACAAAGTTACGCTTTTCAACCGCGGCAAGCTTTCGAGAGAAAATATCGAAGGAGTCGAGCAGATTTACGGAGATAGAAACAGCGATTTGGATAAATTAGAAAATCGCCGCTGGGACGCTGTGATTGACACTTCCGGTTATTTGCCGCAAACGGTGAAATTATCGGCGGAAGCGTTGAAAGATTCGGTCGGTCAATACGTTTTTATTTCCAGCATTTCGGCTTATGCGGATTTTAGCCAACCAAATTTTGACGAAACCGCGCCGATTGCCGAATTGACTGAAGAACAGCAGAAAAAAGCCGATTCGATTGAACTGACGGGCGACATTCCGGCGTATGCTTTGGGCGAGATGTATGGCGCGTTGAAAGTTCAGTGCGAGCGGGCGGCTGAAAAAGCGATGCCCGGCAGAGTTTTAAATGTGCGTCCGGGCTTGATTGTCGGCGCGTTTGACCCGACCGATCGTTTTACTTATTGGACGATGCGCGTCGCAAAGGGCGGCGAAGTTCTCGCGCCGGGCGAGTCCAATCGTTTTGTTCAGTTGATTGACGCGGGCGATTTGTCGGAATGGATTATCAAAATGACCGAGCAGGGCGAAACGGGAATTTACAACGCAAACAGCAAGCCGTTTGAACTGACAATGGGCAAAATACTTGAAGAAATAAAAAATGTCAGCGGAAGCGATGCCGAGTTTACCTGGGTGAGCGAGGATTTTTTGAAACAGGAAAACGTTATGGCGTGGAGCGAGATGCCTTTGTATCTGCCCGAATCTGAAGAAGGATTTCGAGGTTTTATGTCGGCAAATGTTGATAAAGCTCTGGAAAAAGGATTGAGTTTTCGACCTTTGAGTGAAACAATTCGAGAAACATTAAACTGGCGAAAAACTAAAACTGATGAAATGAAGGCGGGAATTTCTGCTGAAAAAGAAAAGGAATTGCTTCGTAAATGGCGGGAAACAGCGTAATCTAATAGAAAGAGGATTTTATGGAGATTATTTACGCGCCGTTTTTTGGCATCACGATTTTTGCCGTTTTTTATATTGCCAGCCGTATCATCAACGAACGTGCTTTGCGTCAGTTAAGCCAGAACGAAAAAGCGCGTTTAATTGATGGCTTTTCCAGTTTCAGGATTTTCAGTGCGGTCGTCGTTTTGCTTTTTGTCGCAATTTTTCTGGTTGCCGAAAATTTTCTATTCGGTTTAGCGACTTCAATCAGGCTCGCTTTTCCGATTGCAATTTTTCTGCTTCTGCTCATTTTAAGTTTTATCACTTATAAAAAACTCAAGAAATTAGATATTTCCGAAAGCTATATTAGAACTTATTTGATAAGTCTGGTTTTACAATATTTCGGACTCGCAGCTCTGTTTCTGCCGAATATCTTAAGAAGCCTTAGTTAGAAAACAGATGAAAAGAATTCTGGTTATCGGTTCGAGCGGCGCCGGAAAATCCACTTTCTCAAGACGTTTGGGCGAGATAACCGGTTTGCCTGTAATTCACCTCGATGTACTTTTTTGGAATCCCGATTGGGTCGAAACTCCGAAAGACGAATGGAGAAAAAAAGTCGAAACAGCTTTGCAGGGCGAAGAGTGGATAATGGACGGAAATTTCAGCGGCACGATGGAAATGCGGCTTCCGGCGTGTGACACGGTAATTTTCCTCGATTTGCCGCGCGCCGTTTGCGTCTATCGCATTTTAAAAAGAGTTGTAACCTATCAAAAAGAAAGCCGTCCCGATATGGCGGAAGGCTGTAGTGAGAAATTCGACTGGGAATTTACCAAATGGGTTTGGAATTATCCGAAACGCTCCAAGCCAAAAGTCGAAGCGTTATTGCAGCGGTTTGAAAATGAGAAAACTATAATTCGCCTCCGATCCAAACGGGAAATCGAATCTTTTTTCAATCAATTGCAAGAAGAAAAGATCAAATAATTCTTATATGAAACTTGTTGTAATCTTCGGACCGCCCGCCGTCGGGAAAATGACCGTCGGCTTTGAGTTGGCAAAGCTGACGGGTTTGAAGCTTTTTCATAATCATCAGACGATTGAATTAGTTCTGAATTTCTTCGATTTCAGCACGCCGCAGTTTAACCGATTGGTCGGCGAATTCCGGCGGCGAATTTTTGAAGAAGTAGCGAAAAGCGATTTGCCGGGAATGATTTTCACCTTCGTCTGGGCGCTCGATCTGGAAAAAGAGCGCGAATACATCGAAAGCTTCTGCGATATTTTCCGCGAGCAGGGCGCGGACATTTATTTTGTCGAACTCGAAGCAGATTTCGAGGAAAGATTGCGCCGCAACGAGAGCGAATTCAGATTGGAACAAAAACCTTCAAAACGAAACATCGACTCATCGAAAGCGAATCTTCTGCTTCACGAGGAAAATTACCGACTAAACACGGACGGTGATTTTTTCTACGAGGAAAATTATTTAAAAATTAACAACACAAATTTATCGGCGGAAGAAACAGCATGGAAAATCGTTGAAAAATTCGGGTTTAGCGATGATAATCTGGCTGAAAAAGAGGAGAAGGTTTGAAAATTTCCTTGTAAATTATTCTAAAGGTTTTGTGTTAAAATAGCGGCGAAAGGAGATTTTTATGGGACAAGTTACCATCGAGATACCGCAAAATGTTAATCGTTCGTATCAAATTAACGATTCAGAATTTGGCGAAAAGCTGTTAAGTGATTTGGAGGATTTTGAGAAAAAAGCAAAAGCCGAAGAAACACCGGCAATCATTCCTCCGCGCCGCCACAGCTTGAAAGAGGATTTAGCGGAAGTTGTCGGAATCTGGGCTGACCGCGAAGAATCGGCTGAAGAGATTGCCCGCCAGATTCGTGAGGCGAATCGAAAAACGACATGAGCCGGTTTTTGCCTGATACAAATGTTTTTTCAAAAGTTTTCAAAGGCGATTTGGCTTTGACTCAATACGTCGAGAGCCTTGATGCAGTTATTGATACAACCGTTTATATCGAATGTCTTCAAGGCTCAAAGTCTAATCAGGAAAAACAGAAAATAAAAAAGGCGCTTGATAATTTTCCGCTTCTGCTGATTACTCCCGAAGTTTCCGTACGCGCGATTGATTTGATTGATAAATATTCAAATTCCCACGGCTTGTTATTACCCGATGCCTTAATCGCCGCGACCGCACTTGAAAACGATTTAACGATTGTCACTTACAATGTGAACGATTTTAAGTTTATTCAAGATTTGAAATGGCAAAAGCCGCCCGTTTAAAAATATGTTTTTTATCATCGGCACAAAATTTATCACCTTCGGCTCGGAGAAAACGCCGGAAATGATTCGCTGCTCACGCTGCGGCGCGCTCGCGCATTTTAAGGAAAAAACGGGGATGAATTTTATCACGCTGTTTTTCGTGCTGCCGACGATTCCGATCAGCGGCAAGAAAAAATTTATCGAATGCCCGAACTGCAAGGCGCGGTTTCAGACCGAATAAAAAACTTTTATGCCTTCACTGCTTTTCATCGGCGGCGCGCCCGGAAGCGGCAAAACGACTGTTTCCCGTCTGCTTCACGAAAAATTTCAATCGGTGATGATTGATTTCGGAACTTTGCGCGAGTTTCATCTTGATAATTTGTGGACGAAACAGAGCGAAAAGGAAGAGCAGATAGCTTTTGAAAATCTGGTTTTCATTCTCAAAAACTACATCCACAATGGTTATAAAAACGTCATCGTCAATGATTTAAAGGATTTTCGCATCGAGCAAATCCCAAACATTTTTGCGCCGGAAGATTACCTGATTGTAACGCTCGTTTTATACGATGACGACGAGCTTAGAGCGAGAGTTCTCAATCCGACCAGAGACAGCGGCTGGCGAGATGCTGAAAGAGCAGTGGCGTGGAATCGCGCGGTAATTGAGCGACCGACGGTTGCCAATGAATTTAAACTCGACAATACCTTAAAAACTCCCGAAGAAGCTGTGCGGGAAATTATAGATTTAATATGCTCGAAAATTAACTGAGATTTGAAGTGGTAAATACCAAAACTCAAGCGTTTTGAGTCCCTGCTTCAGCAGGCGTTGTTGGAAGGGATGAAGGATGAAGGATGAGGGATGAATAAAACATTAGATTTAGCATTTTATTTCATCCCTCTTCCCTCTGCCCTTATTTACCGCCGCGTAAACGCGGGACTCAAAACGCGAGCGCCTTAGCTTATTAATACATACAGATTGCAGCGGCAAATATGAAAATCATTCCATTTCAGTCTTCCGACGGCGAGCAAATTCTTTCGATTCACCGAAAAATCTATCAAAACCTGCATCTCGAACGCTTTCTCTGGCAGCCCTGTCAGCAAATCGAGAGTTTGGAGAAGGATTGTTTTAAGATCGTCTGCAAGGATGAAAAAATCAAAGGCTATGCCGCCGTTTACGCTTTGGACAAAACTCATTTTCGCTTGAATTTGCTGGTCGAACCGCAAAGCGCAAGGCGTGGAATCGGCACGAAGCTTTTGCGAAAAGTCGAGAGCGAAGCAAAAAATCAAGGCTACCAATCGCTGCAAGCAAGGATTTTGGAAGGAATGGACGCTGGATTGGCTTTCGCGCTCGCCAACGGTTTCACGGAAGTTCACCGGATGCGCGGGATGTCGCTCGACGCGGAAGATTTTTCATTTGAAAAATGGATGGAATTAGGGAAGCGGCTCGCGGCTGAAAATTTTGTCGTAACGACGCTCGAAGAGGAAATAAAAGCCGGTAATCAGCGGTTTAAAAAACTCGCCCGTCTGCACAAAGAAGCTTCAAAAGATTGGGCTTCGCCAGACCCAACGATGCGGCAAAACACGGACGACCAGCATTTGCGGGAAATTTTTTCAAATGCTAAAAAACCGAATCGCGTTTCAATCATCAAACACGGCGAAAAATACGTCGGCTACACCAGCGCGGACAGAGAAAATGTGCTTGGAACTGCCGTCCGTCCCGATTATCGCGGGCGCGGCGTGGCAACTTATCTGAAAGCCTGTAATTTGAAAATGCAGATTGACGGCGGCACGCGATATATCGAATCTTCCAGCGCAAATCCTGCGATGATTCGCGTTAATCAGAAACTCGGTTATAGGCTCAACGGATTGACCGAAATCCGGTTAGTCAAAGGTGTTTAAGAAATATTTCCTTTTGTTATTCTTTTCAATCAAATCGGTTAATGCCTTGCTGCGAGGCGCGGCTTCAGTCCAAACGGAGGTGTTAACATGGCGAATATCACCTCAAAATCTGAGTTGAATTTGCCAGAACCGAAAAGCTCTGTTTTAACCGTAAATTTATCGCGCGGAATTTCGACATTAATGTTTTTCAGATTGTGCTGGCGTGCGCCGCGAACGGTGATTTGTTTAATGCTCATCGGTTAAATAAAAATTTCCGCCTCGCATAGATGAAAAATTTGCTTACAGCAGAAACTTTTATTTTAGCTTTTGAGCGTCTGGTAGGCAAGCAAGCCTTTTAGAGCAGGTTAGCACTTTCAAGCGTCACACGAAAAGTTCGCACCGCATCTCTAAGTTTATTAAATTCTTTTTTTCTAGGATAATTTATAGATTTTTGCGCGTAAAATTCTTCGATTAACTGTAAAGCCATATTAAATTCTTTTTTTGTCAAATAAGGCTTTTTGTTTTTCATGAAACCTTGGTCCCTGAGTATCATATCTAATTCTTCATGAATTTTGCGGTGAAATTTCACGTCGATTGGTAATGCTCCAACCTCGTGAATAAAACTTCTTAAATATTTGGCTTTTAATCTTCTGAACAAAAATTGCGGAATCGAATGATGGAGTTGGATACTTGCCCAAATCTCTCTTTCCAATTTTTTTATCCCGAAAATATACGGGTCAACCCCGTCTTCGTATAACGTACCTCTACTTTCTTCAATACCTTGCCTAACTTCTTTGGGGCTTTTGTTTTCCTTCTGACTTTTCTGATTTTTCTTATTACCTTTGTTTACTTTAATACCTTTGACCACACCCGCAGCTGCGCCTCCAGAAAGAAGGTTTCCACCTATGCTCCCCGCTTTTTCGCTTCGCTCCTGCTGAGTCATCTCCTGCTCGGTCATATAGTTATAATTGAAACCTACTTCTAAAAGAGTCACAGGATCTCCGGGAACTATACCGCTAACTGTTTTTGTCAATGCCTTTGAGAGAGAAACTTCTGCACTCGCATCCTTGGCTTCATTAGCATTTTCAAATAAGGAAATTATCCCTGCTCCAAGTCCTACACCAAGTAAAACAGGAACAGATACAACGCCCGCTGCAACCAATACTCCACCTATCGCTACCATACCTGCTCCGATAGCCAAAGATTTTCCAAAACTTTTCCCAGCTATTTCCCAATCTAGCCCTTCCTTACTTCTCTCTTGGTCAGGTTCAGTTTTGTCGGCTCTCTCAAGATTGTTTTGGGCGGGCGAATCGTCAATCGTGTTTTCCTTAAAGTTTTCCAGCCGATTGTTTTCGGGCGAAACGGTTTCTGTTCGTTCGCCGTTTTCAATGCTCGAATCGTTTTCGATACCGCCGCGTTTGGCTCTAACGACTGTTTCTCCGCCGTCTGAAATATCTTCGTCCGAATAGTTTTCGCTTCCGATTTCGCCCAAACTAAATTTATAATCGCTGTAAAACGGGTGCGTGTCGAGATAACCGCTCAAAACTTTTAGGGCTTCTTCGCCCGAAGCGAAATCGCCCCAACCGCCAACCATAAACTCGCCTGAATTGGAGGCTGTCAGAGTATTACCTGCCGGACGCTGCTCAAAAATACCAAAACCTCCTTCAGCGTTTTTCTTCACGTCAAGGATTACCTGATTATTCGGATTTTCCGGCGATTGTCCGACCAACAGGACATTATCTTTTAGAATGTCGTTGCTTATTTGGTCACTCATTGATATTTCGGTTTGACAAGTTCCTCGCCGACGAGTTTTGCTTCGACGTTTGAAAATACATCGCTTTTCACGACGATTTCGACAAACTCAAATCTGCTTTTCGGGTCGTATAAATCATCATTCTCGATATGCTGATTTTCACTATGAACGAGCGTTGCCGATAAATCGAGCGTCGCAATCATTTTCTTGAGCGGCTGTCCTTGAAATTCAAAAAGATGATATTCGGACGAGAGGCTTAAAAGCTCTTGCAGCGAATGAATGTCGTAAATCGAGTTGACAGGTTCGAGCAAATTTACAGCGCGAAGAAGCGGCGTGCCGATTGATTCGCCGACGAGCATCGTGTGTTTTTCGTGAATCGAAGCGTCTTTTAAGACTTTGGCGGTAAATTCGATTTGATAAAATGCCGCGCTTGGCAAAGCCAGATTTTCCGCTTTGCGCGGTTTAGTCGGGTCGAGATTGTTTGCCAGTGAAACAATTTGAATCGAATTTTGATTTGCGTCGAAAATTTCGAGCGACAAACTGTATTTGAAATTTTCCCTCGGCGTTTTGCGCGAGGCGGCAAGCTCCCAGGAAGCGTGAGCTAAACTGATCGGTTCGGGCATTTGGTAAAGCGGCGACTTCCATTTGCAATCTTCTGTTCCGACGGAAACAATGGTCGGAATTCCTTCGACATCCAATACTTTGCCGTTTTCAATTGTGCCGCGCTTGAAATCGTCAAAACCGGCAACGGTGTGAACACGATGGCGGAATGGGTCGGCAAACAGCATGGGAAACATCTCTTTCATCACCGTGATTGAAAGTAACGGACTTTCTTGAAAATTGAATAAATCGGTCAAATCGCCTGTGGATTCAATCAAAAGTTCAATGGCGGAAATTTCCCACTGTTTGCCTTTGGCAAGCGATGCAGTACGCGAAGTGGCACCGACGACAAGGTTCGTCTTGTCCGCGCCGTTTTTGAAATAAGCGTCTTTTCCGGCAAGTTGTATTCTATCAATAATCATCTCTGACAATCTCTTCGGTAATATCGAACCAAAAATCAACGGCGACGGATTTGCCGACACCGCTTCCAAAACGCACGCGCAAAGAATCGTCCGCCGTGCGAAAGTGCATTTTGCTTGCCGTCGCTGGCAAAGTAAAATTAAGCGGTATCGCACCCGTGATAATGTCAACCAATTCGCCTTGCCACATCACTTCGCTGCCTTTAATGCGCTCTTTATCAGTGTTGGGAACTTCACGGCGCGTAATAATCCGTTTCATTTCGCCCTCTTCAAATCGGGTGTAGCCGTTGCCTTCGTCATAGCTATTGTTTAAAAACTGAGATTTTATATAACCGGATTTCATCGCTTGTTTGACAATCGTTCCTTGGGAGCCGATTGCGGCGTTTTGAGAAACTGCCGGGAGAAACGTGCCGGGAGCCGGATTAGCCATCAGCCCAGCTCCACCCAACGTCAAGCTAAGCCCAAGATTCAATCCGTTCAATGTCGGTAGAAGAAGAGCCAAACCAGCAGGCGAATTCGGCATAAGAGAGGAAACTACTGTGCCTAGTGTAAAAAGCAAATTAATCATTCCTGGCACATCATCGGGACTGAGTCCGTCAAAAAGTTGGACAAAATCATGCAGAAGTTGTCCCGTCGTAACCGTGTAACCGTAAGGAGATTGATTTACCGACAAAGAGCCAGTTACCATCAGCCCCCTTCTATTAATTCCTTTCCAATACTTATCAAATCCTTTTACTAATTGATGAACATTGTTATGTTCAGTAGATTTATACATTGGTAATAGTAAGCCGCTCGTGTCACCCGTGAAAGTTGCATCTAATACCTCTCCACCGGCATAAATTATGCTCATTCCGTTAGTGAAAATAGACGCCGAATTCCATTCTGGTAACGAAACATCTGGAAACAAAGATTTTATGTGTGTTCTAATTTCTTGGGTTGAGTAGTTCTCAAATCTACCGGGTGCTTTATCTCCGCTCCAATTATAATCTTTTACAACTTCTGCATTTACGCCCCTGCCGGTTTCGCTTCGTCGCCAGCCGTTAAATCTTGCCTCGGAATATCTTTTTTCAAAGTCCTCGCCGGATTCATTCATCAGTTTTTTAATTTGCGGATTGTATTCAGTTTTCTCAAACTCGATGGCTCTACGGCGCACATTGCTGAAAATTTTTGCCGCGCCCGTGTGCAGCAAATCCAAGAGACTGTTGGCGCGAAAAAGAACTGATTTTCTCTCGCCCGCGACAAAACGTTCAATACTGAAATTAAAACCTTCATCGCCGAGTAAAGCGTAATCTTCCGCCAGATTCGCGCCGATAATGCGGAAATTGAGTGTCCGCACCTGCTGCGTTTTCGCCGCACGCGGATGAACTGAAACGTGCGCCGACTGCACGAGATTCAATGTTTTAACGACGAATTGCCCTTCTTTATCGTCACGATTCGTCAATTCGACGGCGAAAAATTTGGCGTTTGACGGTCTGACAAATTTAATTCCTTCGAGAAAATGCTCGAACGAGGTTTCCGAATGCCGGTCAATCTCCGTTTCGGCAAGCAGCGTTGCATATTTGTCGTCGAGCGGAACGCTGATTGGCGAAACGCCTTCGGTCGGGTCAATCTCAAAGACGCGAACGCCGACTCGTTCGCAAAAATCTATTTTGGGCGGAATCTTTAAAGACTTGCGAAGATTTTTCTCTAACTCCTCACGCGGAGTGCTTACGTCTTGCAGTGGCGCATCCGGACTGTCGGGATGAAACTCCCGCATCAATTCGACGGTTTTTTCTACATCTTCCTGCAAAGCGGTTTTGGGAATAAACTTCAGAAACATCTTCAAGCCCGCGACGCAACGCTCGTATTCCTCGCACTGCTCGATGTAAAGGACGACATTCTCACCGGGCTTAATTATTTGAGAAATAAAACATTCCTCAAATTTCGTTTTAATTTCCCCTTTTGCCTTTTTCCCGTTATAAATCTTATCTCTGACAGTAAAATCTCTTTGCTGCCCGAAGACGCTGGCGGCGGTAAAATCGAAATAATTGCCGTCCGCGTCGGTGCTGCCGATGACGGTATTGGTAACGATGTGTTTGAAATCAGTCAAATCGGCAAAAGCATTTTTGACGGTGATTTCTGGCGAACTTTCAGTTTGATGGTTGTTTTTCGCCCCCAAAAGTCCGGCTAAAACTTGCGGTCGATAGCGCGTCTTTTCCTTGTATTCAAAAATGTAGAAATATGGAATGATATAACCGTAATGTTCTGTCTTGGTGTGCTTTTGGGTTCGATTATTGAATTTTATGTTTTTCAAAATCGTCGGGTAATCGGAAAAATGAACGGTCAAAACATTTGTTAAAGTCGGGTCAATACACAAAAAGTGAAAGCCTGAAGCGGAAATAATTTCCTGTTTGGTGACGGAGATTTCCTCGTCGAGATACTCGAAAAACGGACTTGAATCTTTTTCGTCCGCCGTTCCGCCCAAACAAGTCAGGCGAACTTCACGCGGCAGTCCAAAGTTGGCTGAATTTTCTCCCAATATTTCAACTCTTTCACTCGAATTATACAAATATGGAAATCCGCCGAAACAAATGCCGCCGATTAAGAATTTGTCGGGAAGCTTAATCGAATAACGGGTTGAAAGTTGTCGGGAGACATCCTTCGTCGCTTCTTCTTTACTGAGAGCGAAAAATGAAAGAACTTGTGCGTCGTCGGCAAAAGGATGCGGGCGTGGCGGCACGGGCAGCGTGTCCATTCCCTCGCCAGGGAAGAAGTTTGTTCCATTAATGTCAAAAGCCGGAAGATATTCATAGTAACGCGGGTCGGTAAGAGTGTCGGCGATTGATGATTTTAATGGGGAATGATATTTGATTCCGAGATTTTTCGATTCCTGTGAATGAAAAATTTGCCGGACGCTGGTTTCTTTCTGAATTGGAATGGCATCGCCGACAATTGTTCTTAAAGGGAAAAGCGAATTTTGATACATAGCCTCGTTCCTAAAAGATGCTCAGATAAAATTCAACTGAAAATCTTTTTCATTGAAAGTTTAAGTAGGTTATAAGTTTGAATAACCTGAAAATTTTTTACGAAAATCGTGTCCGCTTATTATCTGGAGTCGAAGCGGGAATTCCAACCTTCAGTAATTATGCGCATGTTGCCTATCTTGGAGCAGAAACGAGAACAGCGCTTACACGAAAAGCTAAGCCGACGACGAACTTTGTATTCTAGTGAATTACAGTTTTCTTACTATGGAATTTTTTATACATTACTTTGTCCGCGTAAGTCAACAAAAATTTGACTTTCATTTCAGTAATTGTCTATCTTTGTGGCAGATTTGCGATTCCGCATAATAAATTACCGCGAATTATAAAGCTACGTGAAATTTTAATTTCTAAGAAACGCCAAAACGGCGAATTTATCAAATGTCAAAGCTGCAATGCGTCTCATCCAACTGATTATCATTTTTGGTAAAATTGTGTGATGATATGACGCGAAATTGTTTAATTTGCAATCGGATTTCTCTCTGGCGCGAGCGAAAAAATCCTTATTTTATTCACGAATTTGAAAATTCAATCTTTGTCGTCGGCGATCATCAGTTTTATGCGGGATATTCTTTGCTGCTTTTGAAAAATCACGTGCGGGAATTGCACGAACTGGAGCGGTCAGTGCAGATTGCTTTGTTTCAGGAATTGATGTCGGCGGGAAAAGCGCTTGTCGCAGCGTTTGAGTCTTGGAAAATGAACTATTCCTGCTATGGAAACGAAGTGCCGCATATTCATTGGCATTTGTTTCCGCGCTCGGCAGACGAACCTGACCGCGAAAAAAATCCCTGGCATCATTCTTCAAGATTCGAGACGCATTTGATAAACTCGCAGGCAGCGCAGGATTTGGCGGAAAAAATCCGAGCGAATTTGGAAATTTAATGAGCGAAATCAACGATTGGCAAAACGGCGAATTTACCATCAGCACCGACCGCGAGCGTCTGCAAATTGACGTAATCCACAAATTTTTATCCGAAGAGAGTTATTGGGCGAAAGAACGCACAAAAGAACAAACCACCACCGCAATAAAAAATTCCTTGCCTTTTGGCGTGTATAAAAGCGAAAATCAGATAGGCTTTGCGCGTGTGGTTACCGATTACGCTACGTTTGCTTATCTCGGCGATGT
>DATHTS010000586.1:0-5146 GCA_035462935.1 Pyrinomonadaceae bacterium | reverse complement strand
AATTGATAAAATTAGTCGGATAATTCAATGCTACAGCCTGAAAACTTTTATCCAGGTTTGGTGGTGAAATAAATCGTCCGACCATTTTTGATTCTTCTTCCTTCCCGGTCAGTGGAGCGAATCTGAATTTCGCTTTTTCTTTACCGAATTTGAGAAAGATTTTAAATATGCTGTGTTTTTTCCATGTCCTTGTAGTTTCTCTGTCCAATTTGATTTTATCAACGTTTGCCATTGTGGTTTCAAAGGTATGGACCTTATTGTCGGACTCGAATCTCAAGATGTCATCTGAAATATACAATGAACCGGTGCAGCGATGTGTGAATTTTCCGTTGTCATCGTGGAAGACGCGGAAAACCGCGCTGCCGCCGTTGGTAACGGATACCTTCATAAATTTTTCGGCTTGAGCGAAGTTGTTCAGCCCGTATAGATAAACAAAACCCATAACCTGATAAGCCTCCGGGTTTTTCGGATTTAATTTAATCGCGTTTTCCAAAATACCCAAAGCGCCTTTTGGATTTCCTTTATCTTTATAGGAAAAAATCGCCTGTTCGAGCAAATCATCGTAACTCGGTGGAGCGGGTTGAACGGCACGGCGTATTTTATTATTGCGCGGGGATTTTGCGGCGACATCGTTTTCTTTCGGCTGAAACCGCGGATTATTCGCTACGGCTTCGATTACTTCAGGGCGCGCGCCGGCGGCAATAAGACTTTTCTTTGTTTCCGGGGTGAGGCTGAAATCAACTCCGTTACTTTTGATAACCGTTACAATATCGCGGGTTTGCAGTTGTTTTGAACGCAGGGCTTTAATCAGCCTTTCCTTTTTAACAGGCGCGCCTTTGTATTGTGCGAACAAATTAGCGCTGATTATTAAAATTAAAAAACAAGCGGTTGTAGTTTTAATAATATTTTTACACGCTTCGATTGTAAAAAATGGGGTATTCATTTTTTTTACTTCCTTTGTGGGCGCGGTTAAAAACTTTGAAAAATTAGACTCCGGTTAGAATCTTTTCGGCGCGGCGAAGGCGCTCGGCTCGAGATTCGCGGGGCTCTTTTTTCTTTACTACGGTTTGTGGAGTAAGAATTTTGCGCTGCGGCGGTGAAACTGTCGGAGCGGCAGTTTTCGGAATTGTAACAATATCTAACTTGATTGGTTCGTTAATTGTCTTGATTTCGACACTTTTTTCTTTTATTGGTTCTGGCGGAATCGAGATCAACGCGCTTCGGAAATTTTCGCTTTGGATAAAGGTAAATTGTAAAACGAAATGAACGACAATTATTGCAAAAATAGCGGCTCCGGCTATCGTATAATGGTTTAGCGTCAGTTTGCTCAGAAATGATAATCGCATTTATTTTATAACCTCGTCTTTCCGGCTGTGCGGTGGTGATTTATGATAAATTTTATAATTCCTTAAAAAATATTTAATCTGCGCCGGCAAAAATAGTAAATTCCTGCCTATTTAAAACTAACATAAACAGCCGGAAGGCTCAAATTTTTATCAACCATTTTTAACAATTGCCAACATAAAAAAGAAAAAAAACTCGTGCAAGGATTTTTAATTTACATTACATTTGGCAGTTTTACGGGAACTTTTTCCAAAAAAGATTTCGGATGATAATTTTAGGATTTTAAAATGTGTTTGGGCAGAAAAACAAAGGATAACTTTTGCGAAAGTAAAAAAGGGAAAGCAGGCAAAAAATTGACAATGGTTAGATAATGCTGGTATAAGTAATTTTATAAAAAACAAAATAAAAAAGTGAGGTAGAACAATGATCAGAACATTTGCCTTGATCTTCGGGATCGTCTATTTGCTGGTCGGAATTCTGGGATTTATTCCCGGTTTAGTTTCGCACGACACTACTATGCATGACATTGCGGTTGATTCCTTCCACGGCAGATTGCTGGGATTATTTCCCGTCAATATTCTGCACAACATCGTGCATATCGCAATCGGTTTATGGGGACTTCTCGCTTCGAGAAGCGTCGGCGGCGCGCGTTTGTTCGGGAAAGGATTAGCTATCATCTACGGATTGTTAGCGATTCTCGGATTGATTCCCGGAGCAAATACGATGTTCGGATTAGTTCCGATTTACGGACACGATGTTTGGCTGCATGCACTTTCAGCTCTGATAGCGGCTTACTTCGGATGGTTTGCGCGCGAAGACGGCAACCGAACAGCGTAAGAGACATCTGGATTATCAATTTGAAAAAAATCAAGCATTAAATGCTCGATACGCTGCAAAACTGTCTTAATTTTCGGGTGTATTATACGGAACTTAATTCCGTCTCTTTTTAACCCAACTAAATATTTGAGAATTAAAATATATCCCGATTTTCAAGCGCTTCTTTAGAAATTCACCCTCCCCTTCCTTGCAAAGTAGATGAATTTTTCTCATATTTTCTTGCCCGCTTGAAATTATTTTTGTGAAACGACCCGACGAGCCGAAACCGAAAAAATTAAATTTAAACTTTTCAAAAAAAAACATTGAAAAATAGGGCAAAAAAGGTAAAGCATTGCGTCCGAAAAATATTCCAGACAATAAATTTATATTTCGGAGCGGATTATGATTCTAAATTTGAAATTAACAAGCAGTAACGGGCAATCTAACAGCGATGTTTCCATAATGGTAGATTTTAAGGATAAGGTGTGGCGTTTCTTTAAAGGTGATAAAGGAGTTTGGCAAAAAATTGCGTTTTCGGATAAAGGAAGAATCGAAGTAAAGGATTGGGGAGTAGTCTGGTTGTTCGATGAACTGGGTGAGAACAGGATAATTTTCCACGGCGCGCCGTCAAATAGTTTGGAGGTATTCAAGCCGGCAGGTTCGGCAAGGCTATACAAGCCGATGGATTCGTCGTTTCAGGACTCGGCTTTGCAATGGAATGTTGACCTGCAGGAAATGAATGCGCAAAAAAATGTGGGAAATCAACCATCTTCCGCAATTCGTCAGCGGCTTTTAGAAGATTTAAATAAAGTTTTGCCCTGTTCTTATATGGATAATAATTATAAGAAAATCACCGGCGGATTGACGAAACAAGGCGGCGGCTATACGACCTGCGGTTCGCTGCCGGGATATGTTTCGGCAAAATTATGGGAATTTAAAACGGGAAAAATGGCAAGTCTGGATATTCTCAAGAGAATTACGCTGAACGGAACAAATAATGTTAGAACTAAAGGAATGAAATACGGCGCGTGGTTTGAAGCGAACCTTACGGATCGCCCGAAACCGGGAGATGTTTACGCGCTGCTCGATTACAATAAAACGAATAAAAAGGATGACGTAATCGGTCACGTCGGCGTGATTCAAAGCTCTTCCGGCGATGAATGGACAACCGCCGATCTCGGACAAGGCGACGGTTACAGCGGAAAACGCGATATAAAACGACCCTACAAATCCGTGACGGGCGAACTCTACGGCGAAAGCAATCAAGGCGGCGGTTACCGGATTCTCGCCGGATGGGTTGATCTCGATAAATATTACGCAGCCATTTGATTAATCAAACGGCTGTTATAAAGTCTGTTTGAGCGAAAATTCATCACGGTTTCAAGCGATAAAGCATCCTCGGGAACGGAATCGTTTCGCGCACATGCTCGATGCCGCACATCCAACTCGTGCAGCGTTCGATTCCCATCCCGAAACCGGCGTGCGGAACTGTTCCGAATCTTCGCAAATCCAGATACCACTCGAAAGATTCCCTCGGCAAATTGTGTTCTTCAAGCTGTTTTTCCATAAACTCCAAATCCATCGCCCGCTCGCCGCCGCCGATGATTTCGCCATAGCCTTCGGGTGCGAGCAAATCCGCGCCTAAAGCCAGTTCGGGGCGTTCCGCGTCGCGCTCAAAATAAAAACCTTTGATTGCGGCAGGGAAGCGTTGGACGAAAATCGGCTTGTCGAATTGCGCGGAAAGATAAGTTTCATCAGGCGCGCCGAAATCGCCGCCCCATTCAAACTTATTTTCCATGTCGCCTTTTTCAAAGCCTTCCTGCAATAGTTTTACCGCTTCATCGTAATGAACGCGCGGGAAAGGCTTTGAAATCGCTTCCAATTTTGAAACGTCGCGCTCCAGAGCTTTCAAATCTTCCTGACGGTCATTCAAAACTCTTCCGACAATAAACATAATCAAATCTTCGCCGACATTCATCACGTCGTCCAGATGCGCGTAAGCCATTTCCGGCTCGACCATCCAGAATTCCGTCAAATGTCGTCGCGTCTTTGATTTTTCGGCGCGAAACGTTGGACCGAAGGCGTAGCTTTTGCCGAAAGCGGCGGCGGTCGCCTCGTTGTAAAGCTGTCCCGATTGCGTCAGATACGCTTTGTCATCGCCGAAATAATCAACCTCGAAAAGCGTCGTCGTTCCTTCGCAGGCGGCGGGTGTGAAAATCGGCGTGTCGGCTAATATAAAACCGTTGCTGTCAAAGAAATCGCGGCACGCTTTTATAACCGTATGTCGAACCCGCAAAACGGCGTGTTGCTTTTTCGACCGAATCCACAAATGCCGGTTGTCCATCAAAAATTCCGTGCCGTGTTCCTTCGGCGTGATTGGATATTCGTGGGCGTTTTGCAGAACTTCCAAGCCCGTTACATCAACCTCCACGCCGATTGGCGAACGAGCATCTTCTTTGACGTTTCCCGTCACAATAATCGAAGATTCCTGCCCGAGAGTCTTCGCCTTCTCAAAAACTTCCTCATTATTCGGTTTGAACACTACGCATTGCACAATGCCGGTTCCGTCTCTTAACTGCAAGAATACGAGTTTCCCGCTTGAACGCGAGTTATAAAGCCAGCCTTTGAGCGTAACTTCCTCGCCGATATGATTTTTTAATTCGTTGATGTATGTCTGATTCATTATTATTTCCAATTACTCAAAAATTCGATATTATTTCTCATTTCTTCAGCAGATTTCGATTCGACGATTCTTAACAAGCGGCGCATCTGTTCGCCGATTCCGTAACGACCTTGTTCGCCGATGATTATTTCTGGATGGCTTTTTTCATTTTTAAGATATTCGGAATGTAAAACCATATAATCGCCGACATTAAAAGTATAAATCGTTCTTCCGACCGAAGCGGCAAATTCAAGTTGTAATTCATCGGGTTTTGAGACTTGTCCGGCTTCGGATGTGGTTAAAACATCAACTCCGTGTTGTCTT
>DATHTS010000585.1:0-1615 GCA_035462935.1 Pyrinomonadaceae bacterium | reverse complement strand
TCGTTTACCCAGCCCGGATGACCGAAATCCCAAGGGTCGAGATGCGCGTTCTCCATTCCCCATTCGGTCATCTGCTTGACCGCCCATTCGCCCGCCGCTTTCAAATTCGGTGAGCCGGTCAAACGCGGTCCGTGAACATCCGTAAAATAATGAAGCGTTCGCATAATCTGCGAATTTTCCATTCCCTCGCGGCGAATTCTCTCGTTAATTCCAGATTGCCCCTGCGCCTGCTGGGCGCGGGCGACCGGGATTGCCTGAAGGTATAACGAAAGCAAAAGAAAAGTTGCGATTTTTAAAGTCAATATTTTTTTCATAGTTTTTTCGGCAGAAATGCCCCGCGGAATATCTCGAAAAGTTCCCGGTTTAAACGCAGCCTCTCGACGAAAAGTTTATGATTTTCGTCGAGATTAAAAAAATTTACAAAGTTGTTTTGTTCAATTTCTTACTCTCGGCTTCGATAAACACGATAATCCATTTCCGAAAAAATATTGTCGCGGTTTTCGATTTCTTGTAAAAGCTCTTCATTTATATTACCGTTTTCGATTTGCTCTGCCAAAAGATTAAAGCGGTGAATGTGAGACTGGAAGCGACGCGACGAATATTCGACCGTTGTGCCCTGATAAATTTGAAACGCCCAATCGCTGGATTCGGCTAAAAGAAGCTCTCGCGCCATTTGGTTCAGAGCGCGTTCGGTCAATTCGTCAGGCTCATTAAATTTATTCGCAAACTCAGTCATTTTCCTTTCCGCGTCGTGCGCGTAAGGATACATCCACGAATTTCCCTCGTTAAGCCAGACTTTGTAATATCCGCGCTCGCCCCACGATGAAGCGGAAGGCTGCTGGGTTTGAATCGGGACAGCCGAGTCGAGAAAATCGCCGGGCGTAACGACGCGGACAATGCTTTCGCGGAAATGAAATTCACGGAAAAGAAAGTCCAGAAACTGCGGTCCTTCAAACCACCAATGCCCGTAAAGCTCGGCGTCATACGGTGAGATGACAAGCGGCGGGTGATTTTCGTGCGCTTCGCGCAGACGATAAGCCTGCTTGATTCTTTCGCCGACAAAATGCGCCGCATCACGAACGGCTTGCGCCCGCGCGAAACTCGGCAGATACGGTTCTTTATGGTTTTGCGGCACGTTGCGCCCGGTGATTCGGTGATATTTCAAGCCTAAATGCCGCCGGTTTCCATCCTGATGCAGATGCGGTTTTAAATAATCCAGAGGCAAATCCCAACCGATGTCGCGGTAAAATTCACGATAAACCGCATTTCCCGGATAGCCGACTTCCGCGCTCCAAACCTGCTCGGAAGTTTCAACGTCGCGGGCAAAGACCGCCACACCGTTTGAGCATTTGACCGGCGCGTGAACTCCGTAACGCGGGCGCGGCTCGCCGTAAAGAATCGCGTGCGAATCGCCGATAAAATACTCGATTCCGTTATCCTTTAAAAGCGTTTCCACGCCCGGCTCGTAAGCGCATTCGGGCAGCCAGATGCCGCGCGGCTGTCTGCCGAAATGTTTTTTGTAGTTTTTAACGGCGACTTCGACTTGCGCGCGTCTGGCTTCCGGCGTGAGAATCAAGGGCAGAAAACCGTGCGTCGCGCCGCAGGTGATGATTTC
>DATHTS010000584.1:0-12734 GCA_035462935.1 Pyrinomonadaceae bacterium | reverse complement strand
TTGAATTTATAACCATTTTCACGCATTTTTTTCAGGCGCGGAACAAAACTTCTAGTCGAAAGCGTTGTTTCAAAGGCAAAATCTTTTCCCGCTCCGGCTAACTCGTTCAACCGCGACAGCATAATTTTACCTGCCGTGATCGCCGCTTTTTCGGGTGCGAAAGCCGATAATCCCTGCGCCAGAGTATCGGCATTGACGAATTCGGAAATTCCCAGCTTATCGCGCAAAAGAAAAGGCGCGACGGTAGATTTTCCCGCGCCGTTCGCTCCGGCAATGACGATTACATGCGGCATAACTTAAACCAGAATTTTAATCCAGCCGTCTTCAATCACGACTTCATAACTTTCAATCGAACAACCCGGTTTTGTAAAACACTCGCCGCTGCGGACATCGAAGCGCCAGCCGTGCAGGTCGCATTCGACGATGTTCCCGTAAAGGCGCGAATCCGCCAGAGGATAACCTTTGTGCGGGCAATGATTTTCAGTAGCGTAAAAATTGCCGCCAACATTAAATAATGCGATTTCTTTTCCGTCTTTGAGTTTGACGGTCGCGCCGCGCCCCGCAGGGACGGCGTCCGTTTTGCCGACTGTGATTTTTTTTCCTTCGCGCAGGGGCTTGCGCTTGTTTTCAAAAATTTTTTCCATTTATAAATTTCAGATTCCAGATTCCAGATTCCAAATTCCAAATTTCTTTTATCCGAATAAACCAGCGAGCGCAAATTTGGTTAAAAATTCCGCGCAGCCGGCAAATAAATCCCAAATCCGAAATCCCAAACCGCAAATCCGAAATCCCAAACCGCAAATCTTTTCTCTTGCTTTTTTGTTTCGCGCCTCGCAAAATTATAAACTAAACATAAGTTTTGGAGTTTTGCAAAAATGAGTGAAAGAGAGGTTTCGGCAAAATCACGGTTGCGTTGTCAGGATATTATGACGAGTAATTTAACGACCGCCGACCGTGAAATGACTTTGCAGGAAGTCGCCCGAATGATGAGCGAGGGCGATTTCGGTGTCCTTCCGGTCGTGGAAAAGGATACGAAAAAGCTGGTTGGAATCATCACCGACCGTGATATTGTCGTTCGCGCGGTCGCTGCCGGAAAAGATATTGCGCAGGCGACGGTCGGCGAAACTATGTCGGACAAACTTTTCACGGCAAAGCCGGACGATTTCGCGTTTGAAGCGGTTCGCACGATGGGCGAGCGGCAGGTTCGGCGGATTCCGATTGTTAATGACGACGGAGTTTTGCAAGGAATAATTGCGATGGCGGATATCGCCCTGGAAATGGAAGATGAGCGCGAGATTGCCGAAACTCTGGAAGATATTTCGAGCGGCGCCGGATTTTGGAAAAAACAGTAAACGGTTAATAATAAGAAGAAACTCTGAATACCAATCACTAATTACCGAATTTTATGGCTAAATCAATCAATCGTTATTTTCAACTTTTAGCGACCAGAGGCTCAAAGCCTTCGGGCAGGCTTTGGTATCCGGCGGCGGACGTTTATCAAACGCCGGACGGATGGCTTGTCAAGGTCGAATTGGCGGGAGTTTCGTCGGAAGAGATCGAAATCGAAGTGCAGGGAAATATACTTTACATTGCCGGATGCCGAAAAGACGGTTCCTGTTCGGGCGCGGGCATCTCTTATCACCAGATGGAAATAACTTACAGCCGTTTTGAAAAAACCTTACAGTTTCCCGCGGCGATTGACGGCGCGAAAGTCGAGCATAATTACCGCGACGGGCTTTTGTATATTTATTTGAAAAAGGAAGAAGCATAAAAAAATGCCCCAAGCTTTAGAACAAAATCAAACGCCGGGTTTTCCGCCTCGAACGGAAGTTTATTATCCGTCAAGCACGGATGATAAAGACATAATTTATCCCGAACAGCGCGAGGATGATACGGGAGAAACTTCGATTCACATAAGTTTGGTGGCGGATTTTTTGAATATTTTGAAGTTGTTTTTAAAAAATCGAGAGGATGTTTTCCTTTCGGGAAATATGAATCTTTATTACGAGGAAGGAAACCCGAATAAATGGTATGCGCCCGATTTGCTGATTGCCTTCGGCGTGCCGAACCACGAGCGTTCGAGTTATCAAGTTTGGAAGGAAAAGGTTTTTCCGCAAGTCATTATCGAAGTTTCTTCGAACCGCACCTGGAAGACGGACATTAGCGAGAAGCTGGAAATTTACAGCGAGCTCGGCGCGGAGGAATATTACATTCTTGATCCCGAATTCGCCTATCTGCCCGCGCCGATGATGGCTTTTCACCGGAAAGGCGAAAGGCTTTTATCCGCGCCGGTAGAAAACGAACGGATTTTTTCGCCGCGTTTGGGTCTGGAAATTGTGCGGGCGGAAAACACTTTTCGGTTGTTTAATCCTAAAACGCAGGAGTTTTTACGAACTTTGGAAGAAGCCGAAAGCGAGCTTGAAAGATTAAAAGCGGAAATCGAAAGATTGAAAGCAGAGAAATAGATTTTATGAGTCCAGAAAATATTGAAAACAAAAACGAACAAGGGAAAGCACCGGAACAATTTGAAATCGCGGTTTTGCCGCTCCAAAACACGACGCTGTTTCCCGAAACGGTCGTGCCTTTGGCGGTCGGGCGAGAACGCTCGGTAAAAGCGGTTGAAGCCGCGCTGGCAACTGAGGAAAAACTCATCGCCTGCGTTACGGTCAAAACGCCGGATATGCAGGGCAGCGACGCCAAGCCCGCAGATTTGTATGAAATCGGCGCGCTCGTCAACATCAAGCGGATGATGCGCAATGAAGACGTGATGCAGTTAATCGTGCAGGGCGTAAATCGCATTCGCATTTTAAATTGGACGCAGCAAGAGCCGTTTCTAAAGGCGAAAGTCGAAATTCTGCCGGAATTAAAAGTTGTGGATGAGCAGGCGGTCGAAGCCTTGAAACGAAACGTTCACGGCTTGGTTCAGCAGGCGCTGGCGATGCTTCCGCAAGTTCCGCAGGAAGTTCGGATGGCGGTGATGGCGCAGACTAACGCCGTTCAGCTTGCTTACTTTCTCGGCTCGGTGCTGGATTTGGGCGAAACCGAGCAAAAAATGCTTGAAGCCGAAACGGTTGATGAGCTTCTCACATTGGCGCATGCGGCTCTGGCGCGGGAAGTGGATATTATGGAAATCCGCTCGAAAATCGCGCAGGAAGCGCAGAGCGAGATGGATAAGTCGCAGCGCGATTACATTTTGCGCCAGCAGTTAAAAGCGATTCAGAAGGAACTCGGCGATGACGAAGGCGGCGAAAAGGCGGAAGCCGAGCAACTGCGCGAGCGTTTGGATCAAGCGGATTTGCCGGAAAACGTCCGAAAAGAAGCCGAGCGCGAGTTGAATCGGATGGAAAAACTTCCGCAAGCCGCGCCGGATTATCACGTTATCCGCACGTATCTCGAATATATTCTCGAACTCCCCTGGAAAAAATCGAGCGAGGAAAAGCTGGACTTAAACGAGGCGCAAAAGATTCTGGACGAAGACCATTACGGCTTAGAGGACATCAAAAAACGAATCCTCGAATCGCTGGCGGTTGTGAAACTTCGCCCCGATTCAAAAAGCCCGATTTTATTGTTTGTCGGACCGCCGGGAGTCGGTAAAACTTCGCTCGGACGTTCGATTGCGCGCGCGCTCGGGCGCGAATTTGAAAGATTTTCTCTCGGCGGAATGCGCGATGAAGCCGAGTTGCGCGGGCATCGAAGAACTTATATCGGCGCGATGCCCGGCAGAATTATTCAATCCTTAAGGCGCGTCGGCGTGAACAATCCAGTGTTAATGCTCGATGAGGTTGACAAACTCGGTAATGATTATCGCGGCGATCCGTCTTCCGCTTTGCTGGAAATTCTCGACCCGCAGCAGAATTATTCTTTCCGCGACCATTATCTGGATTTGCCGTTCGATTTGTCGAAGGTTTTCTTTATCGCCACGGCGAATCAGCTTCAGCCGATTCCCGCGCCTCTGCGCGATAGGATGGAGATTATTCAGCTTGCCGGTTACAGCGATCAGGAAAAACTTCACATCGCTAAGCAATACCTGATTCCGCGTCAAATCAAGGAAAACGGGTTACAGGAAGACCAGATTGAAATTACCGATGACACGATAAATCTTTTGACCTCGCGCTACACGCGGGAAGCCGGAGTTCGGCAGCTTGAAAGAACAGTCGGCAATCTGGCAAGGAAAATCGCGCTTGAAGTCGCGCAGGGCAGAACGGAAAAAGCTGTAATCACGCCTGACGAAGCCAAGAAAATTTTAGGTCCGCCGCGTTTTTATCCCGAAAAAGCGAGAGACGAGCTTCCGGCGGGCGTGGCGACCGGGATGGCTTGGACGGAAATGGGCGGCGAGGTTTTGTTTATCGAAGCCACGATGCTGCCGGGCGGAAGCGGCTTGACTTTAACCGGGCAGCTCGGCGAGGTGATGAAGGAATCGGCGCAGGCGGCGCGTTCGTATCTCTGGTCGCACGCGATTGAATTCGGCATCAACCCCGAAGACATCAAAAACAACGGCGTGCATCTTCACGTTCCGGCGGGCGCGATTCCCAAAGACGGTCCGAGCGCGGGCGTTACGATGGCGACGGCTCTCGCCTCGCTTTACACGGGCAGAAAAGTAAAAAGCAATACGTCAATGACCGGCGAGATAACGCTTTCGGGTTTGGTTTTCCCGGTCGGCGGCGTCAAGGAAAAAATTCTCGCGGCGCATCGCGCGGGAATAAGACGCATCATTTTGCCGGAAAGAAACGAAGCCGACATCGAAGACATTCCCAAAGATGTTCGCAGCGAACTGGAATTTTTTAAAGCCGCGCGGATTGACGATGTTTTGGAAGCGGCTCTGGAAAAAGAACAAACCGTGCCGAAGGGTGAAAATTATGTCATTCAGGATGTTGAAGCACATTCCGACGGCGCGAGAGAACGCTTGATTGCAAAAGAAAAATAAGACAATTACGCATAAAATAAAAAGTGAGCCCTTTCAGCTCACTTTTTATTTTTTATTATCGGCTGCTTTGATTCTTTCCTTCTCTAATAACCATATTTTCAGCGTTTTCATTACGACCTAACGATTACCGTTAAGGGCGCGGATAGCTTGCAAAAAGACGGAAATTTCTTGCCCGTCATCATCGGGCGGCAACTCAAACGACCGTCCCAAATGTATTACCCGCTGTCCATTTTGCGGGATTTCATAGATGCCCTGTGAACCGCGCACCGTCGTCATTCCGCTGTTTTGCCCAGCCGCGTCTTTCAAAAATAAAACGTAAGTTCTGCCATTCCGCATTTTTCTCAAATTCCGCGTTCTGACTTCCAGAAAGCTGCCGTCAGCCTGTTTAATCAATCCGCCGGGCAAGCTGACGGAAACGGTCGAGTTCGGCTGTAAATTGCCCTTGATGATTTCCTGCACTTCGATGTCATAATCGGTTGTTATCACTGATTCGCTTGCCGACTGGCGGCTAACATTTCGGAGCGCTCTTCCGATAATGATAGTCGTGCTTTCCGCACCGAGCGTTGGCAGTGCGACATTTTGCCGCCACTGCGGGTCGTCAAGTTCGATGACCTGTCTTCGCGCCATTGCTTGTTGAAGGCGCTCCGGCGTTCTTTGGGTATTTACTGAATTTTGGGCTTGTGTCCTAGTGTATTTGCTTAGAATAACACCAGCCGAAATTATAACTAAAACAATCAAAATTAAAGCGATGCTGCGATTTATTTGGTTTTTCATCATTTGTTTAGAGCCTCCCGTTTATTGATACAACATACAGTTGCTGCCCATATATTGAGAATCCGAATACCAATAGTGCCAAGTTTCTCCGCCATCATAAGAAATATAGTAGTCGGTAACCAGATAATAGTTAGAGCAATATTGGCTGTAAATGACCGGATTGCCGCCGCTGCATTCAGTAGAGTTTGCGGTGTCTACACTTTCGTCTATAAACTTCTCGCCTGAAATTGCAGATGCACTTCGACATTCCTCGCTAGGACAATCGCGCGTTGATGTAACTGTGCGCGGTCCGGACTTGTTTTCACACTTAAAACCACCACAAGTCCTGTCATATGAAGTTTGCGCCCATTCCTCAAATCGACCGCTTGGAAAGGATCTAGGTTCCTCAAGCAACGGATCACAAGAACTCCTAAAACAACATTGTCCATAAGCAAAATTGCTTTTATATTCAGTTCCATTCCACCAAGTTATTTTCCAGTTTTTTAAGTCATATGGGCGGTCGGGGCAAACTGAAAATTCACCTGAATCTACTATCCAAGTCGGCTTACATCCGGTAAAGGCAGCTATGGCATAATACAAGCCAAAACAAAGAACTAAAAGCGTAAAAGCTATTTTGATTCTCATTTCTGCCTCCTTTCCTTAACTTTGATAGGAGGTATATTTTCCGATAGTTTTACCAATGCTGATTCGATCTCCGAAAGTATAGACACTACTTCGGTTTCACTATCAAAATCGGGATTTCGGTTTTTTGTATCTTTTGCACTTTTCAATTCCAGATTTATATAGCTTTTTGCGAGGGCAAAACCGCGCTTTGCTCTATCAGGAACATTTTCGTCGCTTAATTGTCCTATTTTTTCTTCTAAAGTTTGAATCGCCTTTTCGGAGGAAAAAGATTCATTTGTTCTCGCGGCATCCTGAAGGATTGGCACAATTTTTTGAAACGCCATACGAACGCCGATACGAATTTCTTGTAATCTATTTAATTCACTGATCTCGCCATCTCCCGTGCCGTCTTCAAAAATAACGGCGGCAATAGTCAAACGAGTTTTTCCTTCAGAATTGACAATAAATTTTTCTATCTTTGAATCATTAGGTCTTAAAACCCAACCAGCTATCAATCCGCCTCTTTCTACACCCGACACATTGATTTTTCCATTAAATTCTTCGCTTACCCGGACACGATAAGCAGCGATTGATTTGTCGTAGTTGTTCTTGAAGGTAACTTCAATTTCATTTCGATTATTTTTTTCGCCTAATTCTTTGACTGATTCTACAACCAAAGAACGAGTTTTATTCTCAATAAAAACCTTTTCCGGGCTTTTACTTTGGGCGAAGCCCCAAATTGTATATCCCATGACTATAAAAGCCACCAGCGTTAACAAAATAAGTAATTGTTTTTTCATTTTTATTTTCCTTTCTGCTCTATGGAAGAGCGGGTTAAAATATTGACAGAAAGGTTGTTCGGTCTTATGGAAGGCTAAACAACCGCTATTAAGTGCGAGTAGTAATTTGACAAATTACGACAAAGATAGTATAGAAAAAAAATTATTACGTCAAGAAAATTTTTATGCTTTTTGTTTTTATTTAGAAATTTATCCTCAGCCAAAATTATTTACAACAATCTGTAAATTTCTTCATTTATCAGTGGAAAAATAAATCCTTTTCAGTGTATGCTAGTAGGTTAAAAGTTGGGGACGGATGTCTTCTCTTAAATATGGCTCAAGCGGTTTTTGAGAACTCTCCTTTCTAAACCAAAATAATAAAAACAATTATCAAACGGATAGATATTCAGAATGGCATTTAAATCTTTATTTAGTTTATTTTCGAGCGATTTGGCGATTGACTTAGGAACGGCAAATACGCTCGTCTATGCAAAGGGTCGCGGCATCGTTGTCAGCGAACCTTCCATCGTGGCAATCAACAAGGTTACCAATCAGGTCGAAGCCGTCGGGCGCGACGCGAAAGAGATGCTGGGCAGAACGCCCGGCAATATCGTGGCGATTCGCCCGATGAAGGACGGCGTGATTGCGAATTTTGAAGTTACCGAAAAAATGCTCCAGCATTTTATTCGTAAAGCGCACAACGGGAAATCCTGGGTGCGACCGCGCGTCGTAATCGGGATTCCTTCGGAAATTACGCAGGTCGAGCGTCGCGCCGTTGAAGATTCGGCTTACCGCGCGAAGGCGTCGGAAGTTTATCTCGTTGAAGAAGCGATGGCGGCGGCAATCGGCGCGGGGCTTCCGATCACCGAACCGCACGGAAATATGGTGGTTGACGTTGGCGGCGGGACAACCGACATTGCCGTCATCTCGCTTTCGGGTATCGTTTATTCGCGCGCCGTGCGCGTCGCCGGAAATGAGATGGACGAAGCGATCACGCAATTTATCAAGCGTAAATACAATCTTTTAATCGGCGAACGCACGGCGGAAGCGATCAAAATCGCGCTTGGTTCCGCCTTTCCCCTGGACGAATCGCTTTCGATGGACGTGCGCGGGCGGAATCTCATCGAAGGAATTCCGAAGACGATCACGATTACCGATGAAGAAATCCGCGAAGCGCTTTCGGATTCGGTGGCAACCATTATCAATGCCGTTCGCGTCGCCTTGGAAAGGACTCCGCCGGAGCTTTCCGCCGATATTGTCGAGCGCGGAATCGTTTTGACGGGCGGCGGAGCGCTTTTAAAGAATCTCGACAAGCGTTTGATGATTGAAACCGGATTGCCGGTCGTGATTGCCGACGATCCGCTCTCCTCGGTCGTGCTCGGAACCGGCAAGATGCTTTCCGATTTTGAACTCCTCAAGCGTGTCAAGTGGGATAATTCAATGATGACAGGAAGTTAAGATCAGTGGATAATTGATAACGGATAACTGATAGTTTTTCAACTTTCACTATCCACTATCCACTATCCACTATCCACTAAATGAATGGCTGAACGCAGTCAAAAAGAAGTTTGGCGATTGACGCCGTGGCTGATGATTGTTCTTTTGCTGGGCAATTTTATGCTGATGGCGTTTGACGCGCGTGAAATCGGAACGGGACAGCGAATGATCCGCGTGTGGGCGCAGACGATTGCTCATTTCGTCCAAGCGCCGGTAACAACGGTAAGTTCTGCCGCCACCGGTTATTTTCAATCAATCGTCAATCTCAGAAACGCGCAGGACGAAAACAGCATGCTCCAGCAGCGCGTTCAGGAACTCGAAGTCCAATTAAAACAGAGCGAAGATTTGGAAGCGGAAAATGAAAGGCTCAGCTCGCTTTTACAGCTTAAAGAACAATCAACTTACAGAGTTTTACCGGCAAAAATTATCGGGCGCGACGCTTCGCTGTGGTTCGATTCGATGATTATCAATCGCGGCTCTCTTGACGGAGTGCAGTTAAATATGCCTATTGTCACTAACGGCGGTTTGGTCGGGCGCGTCACGGCGGTTAGTCCTTTGACGGCGCAGATTGATTTGATAACCAAGGACAAATCCGGTCTCGGCGGCGTTATCGGACAGCTTGGAACTTCAAACGCTCTGGGCGTTGTCGGCGGTTCGGGCAAAAAAGAATTGTTGGAGATGCGCTACGTGCCGGGTATTATTGAAGTGCAGGTCGGTGAAAAGGTTTATACTACAGGACAGGACGGAATTTATCCGGCGGGACTTAGAATCGGCGATATTGTCGAAGTCAAATCCGGTTCGGCGACCGCCACGCATCAGATTTTGATTCAGCCGAGCGCGCAGCTTCACTCGATGCAGGAAGTCGGCGTTTTGCTTTACGAGCCGCCGCCGCGCCCGAAATTTGAAGAAACTTTGCCGAATGCGGTAAAGGACGAGAAGAAAAAGTAGGCAGTTTGCAGCGGCAGTAGGCACTTTTTTACTTACTGCCTACTGCCATGTGCCGCTGCCTACTATCAAAAAATGGAACAGGTAAAAATCACAGTCGCGCTCATCATCGCCATTATGCTTCAGTGGACGCTCCGCAACGTCGCTGAACCACTGATGTTTGTTGATTTTCCTCTAATCATTGTCGTTTACGCCGCCTTGCAGGGAAACGCTATCCGCGCACTCCTCTACGGGTGCATTGCGGGCATTGCAGTTGACGCTCTAAGCGGCGGTCTTATGGGTGCGAACGGTTTCTCTAAAACATTGATAGCATACCTAGTTTCGGAGATGGTGCGGCGGGTCTACCTGGACAACCTTCTGCTTAGAATTCCCGTCATAGCAGGTGCTTGTTTGATTGATGATCTGGTCTATTACGGAATGCATCGTCTTTTAGGACAAGAGATGACTGTGCAGCCGGTTCCGACAATAGCTTACACCCTGATCGGAACAACCATTGCCGGAACGATTATTTATCTGTTGTTAGACAGTTTTTTCAACGAGCGCGTCAGAGTAAGAAGAAGCGAGTATTTCAAAACGCGGCGGCAAACGCGGCGACGAAACCCGATACGTTTAGGAAAAAGAACGAGAATATAATTAATTCGGTCTTGGGTCTTTGGACTTCGGTCTTTGAGTTAATAAGCGAGCTTAATAAAAATTCAAAGACCTAAGACCAAAGACCGAAGCCCCAAAAGACAATGAAACTGCACGATTATTCACAAAATCTATCCGTCAGAATTGGTATTATTCACGCCGTCGCCTTTGTCTTGCTGGCGCTGCTCGGCGCGCGTCTTTACTATTTGCAGATCGTCAAAGGCGAATATTACGCTGAAAAAGCCGAAAATCAGCGCATTCGTCTTATTCGGATTCCCGCGCCGCGCGGAGCGATTCTCGACCGAAACGGCAAAATGCTGGTTGATTCGCGCCCGACTTACAACGTTACTTTAGCCAGCGAGCCGCTTAGAAAAATTGACGTAACCGAGCGCATCGAAGATTACGCTTCGGGGCTGAACGTTGACCCGCAGTTTGTCGCCGAACGCCTCGACGTAATAAGAAAACAGCCCGATTTTGAAACGATGGTGTTGAAGGAAAACGCCACCATTCAAGATATTACTTGGGTTGAAGCGCACAGCATGGAGTTTCCCGAACTCCGCGTCGAAATTCGTCCGCAGCGTTATTATCCGCACAACACGATTCTGGCGCACGTTTTAGGCTATGTCGGCGAAATCAGCCCGAAACAGTTGGAGAAACCCGAAGTTCGAGCGAAAGGTCTTCGCCCCGGCGATATTGTCGGCAAAGGCGGACTTGAAGAAAGCTACGACGATAATCTTCGCGGCAGAGACGGTTATCGAAAGGTAATTGTGGACAGCCGCGGGCGTATCCAAAGCGAAGTCGAAATCATACCCGCGCAAGCCGGACAGGATTTATTGACGACGATTGATTTGGATTTACAGCTTGCCGCCGAAGAACAGCTTGCCAATTCGGCTACAAAACGCGGAACAATCATTGCCACCGACCCGAATAACGGCGAAATTCTGGCGATGGCTTCCCTGCCGAGCTTCGACCCGAACGTTTTTGTTCAGGGAAGCTCGACACGCGAAGGTCGCAGACAAATCGCGGCTTACTGGCAGGACGAAAGCCGCCCGCTTTACAATCGCGCTATTCAAGGTCGCTATCATCCAGGCTCGACTTGGAAAATTCCCGAATCGCTCGGCGCGCTTCAGCAAGGCGTGATTACCGTTAAAGATTCCAATATGACGTGCGGCGGCGGCATTACTATCGGCAATAAATTTACGCGCTGTATGGGAAGCCACGGCTCGCCGCCGCTTTCTTACGCGATTACCAAATCGTGCGACGGTTATTATTACCGGCTGGCTTTGAAAATGAAAATCGAAGGTTTGATCGAGATGATAGAAATGTTCGATTTTGACAAGCGAACGGGTGTTGATCTGCCGAATGAAAAGATCAGCCAGACGCCGAAATCGTGGATGTCCTACGTCGTGAAAACCGAGGGCAGTTGGAAGGACATCCGCACGGTTTACGCTTCTATCGGGCAGGATACGGTCGTCGTTACGCCGATTTCGATGCTTCGCGCCGTTTCGTCAATCGGTGTGAAAGGCAGAATGTATATTCCGCATTTTATGAAGGAATTTAAGCCCATCAGCGCAATCGGCGAGGAAGGCAGCCGCAATTACGTTCCGGCGCGTGAAGGCTTCGGCTTTCAACGCCCCGAACCGAAAATGATTCCGATGACGCCGGAACAGGAAAAGGTTATGGTCGAAGGAATGTGGGGCGTAGTCCAAGTTCCCGGCGGAACAGGATACGGATTGAGGATTCCGAATTTTGAAATTGCCGGGAAAACCGGAACGGCACAAGTTGCCGAACTCGGAAAGGATAAAGGCGCGCTCAAAGATCACGCGTGGTTTGTTTCTTTCGCGCCAGCCTACAAACCCGAAATCGCCGTCATTGCGCTAATCGAAAACTCCGGTTTCGGCGGGAGAAACGCAGGTCCGGCGGCGAAAGGAGTTTATGAAGCGTATTTAGCGAAAAAGGGCATTTTGCCGCCCGACAGTCAGGAGGTTGCGAAGAGATAGTTTATTAACGGTTGTTCGCTTATAAGTTTTATTAAATGACAGCCGTTAAAAATTATAATCCAATAAATATATGGCAGCAGTTCTCGAAAGACGAAATATAAGAGATTTTGACTGGCTGGTCGGAATTTTAGCCGTAGCAATCGTATCTTTCGGTGTCTGGCAAATCTACAACGCGCAGCCGACGGAGGGTTACTGGTCGAAACAAATCGTCGGTTTGTTTATCGCGCTCGTGGCGATGACCATCGTTTCAGTTACGGATTATCACCGCATTATTGACGCCGCGCCCGTTTTCTACGCTCTCGGTTTGATTTTGCTGATTCTGGTTCTGACGCCTTTGGGCGTAAAGGTCAACGGACAGCAGGCGTGGCTCAAATTACCGATAATCGGGCAGTTTCAGCCGTCGGAGTTTGTAAAAATCACGGTGATTTTGATGCTGGCGAAGTATTTCGGCGGGCGTAAGGACGGAACGTTAAAATTAAAAGAATTTCTCGTCGGCGTTGGGATTTTAGCCGCGCCGATTGTTTTAATTATGTTTGAACCCGACGCGGGACAGGCGCTGACTTATTTTCCGATTTTAGCCGT
>DATHTS010000583.1:0-4289 GCA_035462935.1 Pyrinomonadaceae bacterium | reverse complement strand
GGTACGTTTGCCATAGTTAAATTTCAGATTCCAGATTTCAAATTCCAGATTTTAATTTCAAATTTCAAATTATTTTTCTCTTTTATAAAACGGAGTCGGCACAATCTGCGCCGTTAAATGCTTGCCTCTCACATCAATTTTAATCTCTTGCCCGACGTTTGCAAATTCAACCGGAACAAAAGCCAAGCCGATATTCTTTTTCAAAAACGGCGCGGGGCTTCCCGATGTAACAAAGCCGACTTTTTCGCCGTCAATAAACACATCAAAACCATCGCGGGCAATGCCTTTGTCAACCATTTCAAAGCCGACGAGCTTGCGTTTTAAGCCTTCTTCTTTTTGTTTTGCCAAAGCGTCGCGCCCGATAAATTCGGTTTTCAATTTACAAATCCAGCCCAAGTTCGCTTCCAACGGCGTGATTTCATCGCTGATTTCGTGTCCGTAAAGCGACATCGCCGATTCCAGCCTCAAAGTATTTCGCGCCGCCAAGCCGCACGGCAAAATGCCGTTTTCCGCGCCGTAATTTCCGACTTCGAGCATTTTAATCCACAACTGAACGGCTTTGTCGGCGGCGGCGTAAACTTCAAAACCGTCTTCGCCTGTGTAGCCCGTTCGGGAAATTATTGATTCCACATCATCAACTTTTCCGGTCGTGAAATGATAATACTTGATATTTTCGAGATTTCTGTCGGTTAATTTTTGCAGGATGTTTATCGCTTCAGGTCCTTGAATAGCAATTTGACAGTAATCGGCGCTAACATTTGTAAGAGTGATTTTTTCGTCCTTGGTATGCGAAGTAATCCAATCCCAATCTTTATCGGTGGTCGAAGCGTTAACGACTAAAAGGAGCTTATCTTGGTCAAAGCGATAAACGAGCAAATCATCAACTACTGTCCCATTTTCGCGCGTCAAAGCCGAATACTGCGCCTGTCCGTCAAAGAGTTTTGTCACGTCGTTGGTCGTCAAACGATTGACAAAATCAATCGCGTCCTCGCCTTCGACCCAAAATTCGCCCATATGCGAAACGTCGAAAAGTCCTGCCTGATTGCGCGTTCGCAGATGCTCGGCAATCGTTCCCGCCGGGTATTGCACGGGCATTTCCCAGCCGCCGAAATCAACCATCTTTCCGCCGAGTTTATGATGTTCGATGTTGAGCGGAGTCTTTTTTAAATTTTCTTCTGCCATAAATTGAAGTTTAAAATGCAAGCTATCACGCCGTAAGGATAAGCGTCAAGAAAGGTTAATTAAGAAATTTTAGTAGTGTCCTAAAAGTAATGCTCTTTAAATTGCTACTAGCTTCAGCTAGTGGATAGTTTGGCAGAAAGACAAGCGGCTTTAGCCGAATTTAAAATAAAGCTATAGATCATCCAATTAGCTTTAGCTAAAGCATTAAGGAATAAATTTATTTTGAAGAAATTCGGCTAAAGCCGCTTGTTTATTAAATTTTCGTCCACTAGCTGAAGCTAGTGGCAATTGATGGAAAAACTTCAGCCTAACTTTTAGGACACGGAAAAGGCTAGAAGCGCAAATAGAAAGAAACCGCGCTTCCAGCCTTTATTTCAATAGACCTTGAAAGGATTTAGCTTTTCTTTTTCTTTTTCGTTTCGCGCGGAACTTTTGCGGAGGCTTCGATTACCTGGTTGGAAAAATCTATCGCGCCGTAAATCGTGCCGAGTTCTTTGCTTTCCTTGGTCGTGTCCTGAAAAGATTTAAGCTGCGGCAAAAATCTTTTCGCTCCGTCGGCTAAGATGTGAACGGAAATCGGCAGGAGCTCGTTTTTCGCGTCGCGCTCGGCAACGTCATCAATTTTGTCAATCGCTTCCTGCAAAATTTTTTCGATGTCGCGGAGCAGCTCGCCGCGTGTTCCCTTCGGCAGTTCGCCCCATTTTTCCTTGTCTTTTTCGACTTGTTTGGCTTGCGAGTTGTCGTTATTCAAAACCAGAAAGCGGCGGTCAATGGCTTTGACGTAAATTTCCATACGCTTATCGAGCTCCTGAAACTCGCGTATCAACTCGCCTTCTGCTTCGGTCAGATGGTCGCGCGATTGCGCCGAAATTGCGGAGGAAAAAACGAGAAAAGCTGTGATAAGCAGAAAAAATGATTTTAAGCGTATGAAAACAGTTTTAGATTTAAACATATTTTTAGTTGTCTCCCGGCAAAACCGAATCGGAAAAAATCGGCTCAACCGCATTCGAACGCGCCTCGCGGACGAATTTCATCATCTCACGAACGCGATAGCTGTATCTGTAAGGCATTTCGCGGCGGACGATTTCAAGTCGCGGAACGGTTTGCCGCAGGCTTATCTCCAGACGTTTGAAACTGTTCAGAACCTTTTTTCGCCCGCTGTTATTGCGATTTAAGAAATTCAAAGTGTTTCTGATAATTGCCTGAAAGCCGCCCAACTCATTTAATGATTCCATATAATTTTTTTGAGATGAAAGCTCTTCCGCCCTTTTCAGCCGCGCATCCATCAAACTTATCGCCAACTGCGTGCGTTTGTTAAAATCGGGTTCGGCATTCAGCTTCTCTTCCTCGATGTCGGAAAGAATAGCGAGCGGCGGCGGCACAAGGTCTTTCGGTTTTTCTTCCTGCGCCTTAATAGTGAGCAGTGAGCAGTGAGCAGTGAGCAGTAAAAGAAAAGCTACGCGGGTAAAACAACTGACCACTGATTGATGACGACTGCTAAAGGGGTTATTTTTCATCATTTTTTTCCTTTCTTTTGGTTGATCTGTCTTTGCAGAATCGGCAAACGCAAATTTACTTTTTCTATTTCCAATTGATTGGCTTTCGCGTCGGCGAGCCGCAAAAACTGCTGGTAATTCGCCATCGCGTCCAGATATTCTTCCAGTTGATCGTGGACGATGCCGAGATGATAATATGCGCCCGCCAAATCGGGCTGTTTTTCCGCAAGCCAGAGATATTCGGTTTTGGCTTCCTGATAACGCTTGAGCTGAAAAAGCGCGGTCGCCAGATTTGCCCGCGCCGTAAAATTATCCGGCGCGATTTGCTTTAATTTAGTTAAAAGAGCGACCGCCTGCTCGAATTGTTTTGCCTGAACCAGAGCCGCGCCGTAACCGACGGCGTGATTGATGTTTTCCGGTTCAAGCTGCGAAGCGCGGCGGCAGTATTCCAGCGATTTGACAGGGTTTTCCGCCCGTAATAAAACACATAAACGAGCTAAAACATCCGCGTTTTTCGGCTCGCTCTCCAAAATCTTTTCCAAATCTCCGACGCCCTTATTGCTGTTGACAACCAAAGCATTTCTAAATTCAATCACTGCGGCATTTTTCTGGTCTAAGGAATTTAAAATATTTATCGCCTCAGCGTTGTTTCCGCTGGTTATGTAAACGCGGGCGAGCAGAAGTTTGTTGTGAATCGAATTCGGCGAAAGCTGGATGAGTTTTTTCGCATCTTCCGCAGCGCGTGTGAAATCGCCTTCGGTTAAAGCGATCTCCGCTCTTTCATTTAAGGCGGAAACATTGTTCGCGTCAATCGAAAGCGCGTTTTTAACGCTCATTTTCGCCGCCTGCTTATCGCCCAGAAATCTTTCCAGCGCGGCGCGTGAAGCCCAGATGGAAGCGGGCGGATTAGCCTTGGAAGTTAAAATTCGGATTTTTGCGAGGAGTTCTTTTAAAACTTCAGGCGAGGCTTTTGTTTTCAGACGCAATTCCGTCAGCGCCGTATATGCGGGAAAATTCAAATCCTCCAGCTCAATCGCCTGGTTCAATAGCTTTTCGGCTTCGGCGAATTGGTTTTTCTGAACCAGAATTCCGCCGAGTCCTGCCATTGCCAGCGTCCAATCCTCGCGCAGTTCGAGAGCGCGGCGAAAGGCTTTTTCGGCTTCGTCGGGTTTTCCGAGTTGAATAAAAATCGCGCCTCGCTGATATTCAACCTCTGGAATTTCCGGCACGAGCTTTAAAGCCGCGTCATAAAGTTTCAAGGCATTTTCCAGATCGCCTTTCTCGTGCGCGTCCTGACCTTGATTAAAAAGCCTGACGGCTTCCGCCATTTCGTCGGCTTCATCTTCTTCCTGCGCCGAAACAGCGAGAGAACAGAAAAATGACAGGAAAATTGTCAGAAATGCCGACAAAATTTGCTGCCGATTTGTGAAAAATAAAAGCATCGAAAAAAATTTTAAAAGTGAACTCTGAGCTGGATTTTATCACGCTCAAAGCAAATCGTCCATCAAATCTCCCGCTCGAAAATACGCCGACCTTCAATTTGCCTTTGAATGTATCGCTGGGCTAAGATTTGCTTTTTGAGCTAATGCTCCGAATTATCGAAAAAATGAA
>DATHTS010000582.1:0-1897 GCA_035462935.1 Pyrinomonadaceae bacterium | reverse complement strand
AATAGGCGAAATCGGTCGGCGTCATAATCACATCGTGCTTCGCTCGCGCGGCTTCAATTCCGCCTTTCATCCCGCGCCAACTCATAACGGTCGCGTTTGGGGCTAAACCGCCTTCTAAAATCTCGTCCCAACCGATTATTCGCTTGCCTTTGGAAAAAGTTTACAGCTTCGAGCCGGTGCCGAAAGAACTCAACGAAGAAGAAAGAAAATATATTTTAGGCGGGCAGGCAAATGTTTGGACGGAATATATGAAAACGCCGGAAAAAGTTGAATATATGGTTTTTCCGCGAATGCTCGCGCTCGCGGAAGTTCTCTGGACGCAGCCGGAAAACAAGAATTATCAGGAATTCCTGCAAAGGCTTTCCGCGCATTTTTCGCGTCTTGATCGGCAAAACGTCAATTACCGCATTCCCGAACCCGTCGGCTTGCAAAACATTTTATTGACAGACCGAGATGCGACGGAAATCAGATTAAATCCGCTTTTGCCGAACGGTAAGATTTATTTTACGACCGACGGAAGCGAGCCGACGGAAAACTCAAAACTTTATGAAAAACCTTTTAAGCTAAATCTGAAACCGGATGAAAAAATTGATTTTAAGACCGTTGTCGTCAATGAAAAGGGCAGAAAAAGCGTCGTTTACAGTTCGACCGTCTGGCGGCGCGAGCCGCTTCAGGCGACTGAATTAAAAGGTGCGGAACAGGGCGTTTTATTTCGCGCTTACGAGCAAAATTTTGCGAGCATTGAGGAAATTGAAAAAGCGAATCCAAACAATTCGGGACAAACGAAATCGCTCGGACTCGGACAGTTTAGAGAAAAGCTCTCGGAAAATCTGCCTTTTGCGGTTGTTTTTGAAGGCTACATCAACGCGCCGAAAGATGAGATTTACGAATTCGAGCTCGACGCTGACGACGGCGCGGCGCTGCTGATTGACGGCGAGAAGGTTGTTGAAATTGACGGCGTGAAGGAAAAACCAGCTCGGCAAAGCGGGACTGTTCCATTAAAACAGGGCTATCATCGCTTTGTTCTGAAATATTTCAAAGGTCAGGGAAAATGGGCTTTGGGTTTGCGCTGGGGCATTAAAGGACAGCCTTTGCGCGGAGTTTCCGCAAGCGAATTGGCATTCGTCAAAGCGGGCTAAATCTATGAATAAAATTTTCGCAGCCCTTTTGTCCGTTTTATTTTTTTCCGCCGCTTTCGCGCAGACGAAAGATTACACCCGCTATGTCAATTCTTTCATTGGAACAGGCGGACACGGACATACTTTTCCCGGCGCGACCGTGCCGTTCGGTTTCGTTCAGCTTTCGCCTGACACGCGCATTGACAACTGGGACGGAAGTTCGGGCTATCATTATTCGGATTCGGTAATTTACGGTTTTTCGCACACGCATTTGAGCGGCACGGGAATTCCCGATTACTGCGACATTTTGTTTATGCCGACGATTGGCGAGCCGCAATTTACGGCGAAAGAAGGCGAAAAAGATGTGAACGGTTATGCCTCGAAATTTTCACATGCGAATGAAAAAGCCGAAGCCGGATATTATTCGGTGCGGCTCGATGACGATAATATTTCTGTCGAGATGACGGCGACGAAAAGAGTCGGGCTTCATCGCTACACTTTTCCGAAATCCGATGAAGCGAACATCATTCTGGATTTAAAATGGCGCGATAGGGTTCTGGATTCGGAATTAAAAATCGTCGGTAAAAATAGAATTGAAGGTTACCGCCGTTCAAGCAGTTGGGCTAAAAATCAGATTGTTTATTTTGTTGCGGAGTTTTCTAAACCTTTTGCTGATGACTCAAAAATCAACCAAAACATTCTGAGCATAAGTCATAATGCCAATCCAGACCGTGAAAGCGGAAGTTATAAAACTGATATTAAAGCCGCTTTTCGTTTTA
>DATHTS010000581.1:0-4632 GCA_035462935.1 Pyrinomonadaceae bacterium | reverse complement strand
CGAGCGATGAAAACCGTGTCATCATTGTTACTGGCGCGGAAAGAGAGCCGGGCGTTTATCCGACAAAGGACGAAATCGCCGCAATTCTCAAAAACGCTGAAACCGCCAAGGTCGAGCCATACAAGGATGAGGTTTCAAAAGAGCCGCTGGTCGGGAAACTCCCAACAACTGCGACGATAAAAGAGGAAAAAATTGATAAGGAGTTCGGCATAACTTATTGGACTTTATCAAACGGTATAAGAGTGGCTTTGAAACCGACGGATTTCCAAGCCGACCAAATTTTAATGCAGGCTTTCAGCCCAGGCGGGACTTCGCTCGTCAGCGACAACAAGGCTCTCTCGGCGGAATTCGTTTCGCAAATCATCAATGAAAGCGGTTTGAAAAACCTTTCCAAAGTGCAGCTCGGAAAATTGCTCGCCGGAAACACCGCCGGTATCTCGGTTAGTCTCGGCGGTAATTACGAATTTGTGAATGGCAATTCAACACCGAAGGATTTTGAAACCCTGATGCAACTGACCTATCTAACATTCACCGATGTGAATTTCGACAAAGCAATTTTTGATTCGTTTATCAACAAACAGAAACAATTTCTTCCAAACCTGCTAGCCAGCCCGCAGTTTTATTTCAATAATGAAGTCAACAAAATTATGACGCAGAATCATCCGCGGGCATTCGGCTTTCCGACGATGGAGCAGTTGGACAAAATTGATTTCGAGCAGGTCAAAACAGTTTATAAAGAGCGTTTCGGCGACGCTTCTGATTTCACATTTATATTTGTCGGCAATTTTGAAGTCGAGAAAATCAAGCCACTTTTATTGCAATATCTGGGCAGTCTGCCGGGCAAAAATCGCAACGAGAATTGGAAAGACCTCGGTATTCGCCCACCAACTGGCGGCTTGAAGAAAGTCATTAATCGCGGTGTTGATCCAAAAAGTCAGGTGCAATTGACATTTACAGGCGAAACGAGATTTGATAAACAGGAAAACCGCTTGTTATCTTTTCTCGGAGAGCTTTTGACAATCAAGCTGAATGAAATCTTGCGTGAAGAAAAAAGCGGCGTTTACGGTGTCGGCGCGGGTGGAGAACTGCAGGATATTCCGTATGAAAGATACAATTTCAGCATCAGCTTTCCGTCGGGACCGGAAAATGTTGATTCTCTGATCGAAGCCGTTCTTGGCGAAATCGAGAAAATCAAAAACGGGCAGATTGACGAAAAAGACATCAATAAGGTCAAGGAAGCGCAACTCGTCGGACTTAAAGAAGATTTCAAACGAAATCACTACTGGACATATGAAATTTTTAGAAGCCTTTCTCGAAAGAACGAATTGGATTCGCTGGAGGAAATCGAAGCCCGCATAAAAGCGGTCAGCAAAGAAGATTTGCAGCGGATTGCCAATAAATATCTGAAAAAAGGCGAGCAGATTCAACTCGTATTGATGCCGGAGGCGAAAGCCGAAAAATAAAACCGGCTTGCGAAATGAAATAAAATTTATCAGCCGCGTTTAAACGCAGATGACGCGGATTATTTCTTTTGAGATTTATCCGTGTATTCCCCGTTCATCCGCGGCTGATTTTTTTACCGAATTGATGTAAATTATATGAAATTTTCGCATTCTTTCCGCGTTTCGAGCGAAGACATTGACGAGCAAGGTCACGTGAATAACGTCGCTTTCGTTCGCTGGATTCAAGATGTGGCGGTCGCGCATTGGTTTTATGCAACAACAAAACAGCAGCAGGAAAAATACGCTTGGGTGGTTCTCCGGCACGAGATTGATTATAAAAAACAGGCGTTTGAAAATGAGGAGATTACTGCGATTACTTGGGTTGGCGAATGGACGGCGGTTACCTGCGAGCGTTTTACCGAGATTTTTCGCGGCGAGGATTTGCTGGTAAAATCAAGGACAATTTGGTGTATGCTTGAGCGTGAAACATCAAAACCTTCAAGGATTAAAAATAGCTTGAAAGAACTGTTTAGTTAAAATTAAATTTATAAAGAGGGAAAATAACAAATAAATGAGCACATTAACATTTGGAATTATCAAACCTGACGCGACGGGCGCAGGAAAATATGGGACGATTATTCAGCGAATCATTGACAACGGCTTCAAGATTCGCGGTTTGAAATTGATTCAGATGTCGAAAAAGGAAGCCGAAGGATTTTACGCCGTTCACGCGGGCAAAGGGTTTTATGAGGAGCTGACGGATTTTATGTCGAGCGCGCCGTGTATCGTGATGGCTTTGGAAAAGGAAAACGCCGTTAAAGAATGGCGCAACTTGATGGGGGCGACGAATCCGGCGGAAGCAGCGGAAGGGACTTTGAGAAAAGAATTTGCCGCGTCAATCGGGGAAAACGCCGTTCACGGTTCGGATTCGGACGAGAATGCCGCGATTGAAATATCTTATTTCTTTAGCAAACTTGAATTGGTCTAGGCTAAAAGGTATATACTTAAAGAAGTTTCAGAGTTACAGGAAGTTGCAGACAAGTTGCAGGAGTTTGGACTTTCAGCCGGCTTCCAGCAAGCGCTGAAACCGATTGTAGCTCTGAAAACATTTTAAAGGACGAAAAACTATGAAAAAATGCCCGACTTGCGGAAAGACTTTTGATGACGCGCTGCGTTTTTGCCAGACCGACGGCACGCCGCTGGTTGAAGACGAACCGGCACCGGATCCGTTTAGAACAATGGTGGTTGATCAAGCCAATATTTCTTCTTCAATTCCAAAGGAAGAGCCGGCTTCGAAAGAAGAAGACGTTTTGGATTTGCCGGATGAAAGCGACGCGATGAAAACGATGGTTGTTTCGGATTCGGAAAGAAAGGAATTGTTTGAAGAAAAACCGATAAGCGCGCCTTCGTCTTCGCCTTTCGGCAGCCCAAAATCGTCGCGTGAAGATGATTTTTCTCCTAAACAGCCCGAGCCGCCGAAATTCAGCGAGCCGAGTTTAAGCCCGCCCAGTTTTGGTGATTTGGGAAGCAAGTCGGGAGAATCGGGAAGTTCCAAACCTCCGCCGTTTGAAAAACCTGAAAGGTCGGATGATTTTGGGGGAATGTCAAGAAGCTCCGAGGATAGACCGACCGGCGCGCCGATACCTTCGCCCTTCGATCAGTCGTTGCAGCCGGGTTATAAACCGCCGGCTGAGCCGCCCTTTAAAGAACCGGAAGAGCGAAGAGACGAGCCGCAAAGCCCGTTTGACCAATCCCCGTTCGGTTCGCCTTTTGGCAGCGCCGAGCCTTTGAACCAGCCGATGCAGCAATCGGAATGGACGCCGCCGCCCGCGCCTGAAGCAAACTGGCAAAATCAGGAAATCGGGCAAAACACGTCGTTTCAACCGCCGCCAGCCGCCGCGGGACCAAATCAAACTCTGGCGATTGTTTCATTGGTTGTAGGAGTTTTAAGTATATTCTGCTGCGGCTGGTTCATTCCCGGTATCGCGGCAATCGTTCTCGGATTTATGGCTAAGAGCAAAGCCGACCAGAATCCGAATGAATTCGGCGGGCGCGGCTTGGCTTTGGGCGGGATAATAACGGGCGGAATCAGCATTTTGCTGGGCATTATTGTCGTTGTCTTATATCTTTTTACCGGAATATTATCGGGAATTGTTCGTTGATTTTCCGTTAGAAATAAGATTAAAGCTCGCCTCGTTTGGATGAGGCGGGCTTTTTACGTTAAAACTTTGAGTTTTAAAGAGCGATTAACGAGATAGTTTAAGTTTTCGAGTCTGCAATATTCAGCAAAAGATCAGGGCTTATTCAAAGTAGAAATTTTTCTTTATGTCATCGAAGATGACGAATATTATAGCCCGGCGAGCATCGCCGGGTTTATGTCAACGGTAAAATCGCTCGCTGAAGGCGAGCAACATTCGCGGTATTTGTTCGACGCTTTCAGCGTCGGAAGGTTCGCTTTCATCAGACCCGGCGATGCTCGCCGGGCTATAATGTTTGTCGCCTTTGGCGACTTTGAATAGCCCTAGCAAAAGATAACGGGAAAATGCTTAAAAGATAATTTAAAATGTATAATGTATAATTGAAAATGAGTTAATTTTAAGCAAGACTTTATTTCAAAAACAAGATTTTATTAATCTTTATTTTAGAGGAAAAAATGTCAATTATCAGTGATGTGATTCAATCAACCAAAGCCGTCATCAAGGGAATGGCGATCACCCTTTCGCAAATTCCGAAGGAAAAATGGACGGTGCAATACCCGGAGGAGCCGATAACGGTTCAGCCGCGTTATCGCGGGCAGCATCTTCTTCACGTTGACGAAAACGGCAAGGAAAAATGCGTGGCTTGTTACCTGTGCGCGGCGGCTTGCCCGGCGGACTGCATTTATATCGAAGCCGAAGACGATCAGCGACCTTACGAGCAGCGCGTCGGGCGCGACGAGCGTTACGCGCGGGTTTATAATATTGATTACACGCGCTGTATTTTCTGCGGTTTCTGCGTCGAAGCCTGCCCGAAAGACGCTATCACTCACGGCTACAATTTCGAGCTTGCCGTTTACACGCGCGGCGACCTCTTGAAAACAAAAGACGATTTGCTGATTACCAAGCAAAAGCAATCGAAAAATTATCGCGTAGCGCTTTCGAGCGAGGATGTTGATTCGGAATACAAGGAAGTTTAGATTAGTGAGCAGTGA
>DATHTS010000580.1:0-2394 GCA_035462935.1 Pyrinomonadaceae bacterium | reverse complement strand
AATTATGCTGTCGGAATCGCAAAGCGCGGTTTCCGCTTTTGAAAAATTTCAACAATCAATAAAAGTTCAGTTTGCAAACGAATCGCTTTTCGATTTAGCCGGTCTGTTCGGTTACGCGGGCTACAGCGCGATTCCCTTTTTCGAGGATATTAAATTTCTCCAAAAACCGCCCGCCGAAGAGCAAATTCCTGATTTGCAGTTCGCGCTTTACCGTTATGTTTTCCGCTTTGACCATTTTCAAAACCGGATGACGGCAATCGAACTGCGCGAAAATGATTCTGAAAATCAGAACGTTTCGCTCGCCGAACTGCTCGATAAAATCACTTTCCGCCGCGTTCCCGAATACGGCTTCGAGCGCGTCGGCGCGGAAACAGCTTCAATGAGCGACGAGGAATTTGCCGAAACCGTTCGCGTCTGCCAGCGGCACATCCGGCGCGGCGACGTTTTTCAAATCGTACCGTCGAGGAAGTTTGTGCAGCCCTATCGCGGCGATGAATTTCAAGTTTATCGCGCCCTGCGCCGCATCAATCCGTCACCGTTTTTGTTTTTCTTTGATTACGGAAACTTTTCGCTGTTCGGTTCGTCGCCCGAAGCCCAGCTTTTAATTCGTGAAAACACTGCCACGCTGCATCCGATTGCAGGAACTTATCCGCGCGGCGCGAACGGGGCGGAAGACCGCGAATTTGCCGAACGGCTGCAAAATGACCAAAAAGAATCCGCCGAGCACGTGATGCTGGTTGATCTGGCGCGAAACGATTTGAGCCGTCATTGCCAAGCGGTCAGAGTCGAAGCGTTTAAGGAAATCGAATTTTACTCGCACGTTATTCATCTGGTCTCGCGCGTTTCGGGGAAATTAAACGGAAACACATCAGCCGCGCAAATTTTAGCTGACACGTTTCCCGCCGGAACTTTGAGCGGCGCTCCGAAATACCGCGCAATGCAGATTTTAAATAAAATAGAACCGAGCGGAAGAAGTTTCTACGGCGGCAGCGTCGGCTTTTTCGCTCTTAACGGCGACTGCACGCAGGCGATTATGATTCGCTCGTTTCTGGCGCGGCGGCGCAAGCTGATTTTTCAAGCGGGCGCGGGAATTGTCGCCGATTCCGTGCCGGAAAACGAGACGGCAGAGGTTCGTAATAAATTGGCGGCTCTGCGGAGAGCAATCGAATCGGCGGAAAATGTTTAAGAATTGGGAAATCAAAAAAGCATGAAAATCTTACTTTTAGATAATTACGATTCGTTCACGTTCAATCTGTTTCAGCTTGTCGGCGAGGTCAGCGGCGGCGTGATGCCGGATGTTTTTCGCAATGACAAAATCACGCTTGAAGAAGCTGCAAAATACGACAAAATCCTGCTCTCGCCCGGACCGGGTTTGCCTGCGGAAGCCGGAATAATGCCGGAACTCGTAAAGCGTTTTGCGCCGACGAAAAGCATTTTGGGGGTTTGTCTCGGACATCAATGCATCGCCGAAACATTCGGCGCGCGGCTCGAAAATATGGAACGGGTTTGTCACGGATTCGGTATCGAAACAATTGTAACAGCAAAAGACGAAACGCTTTTTCACGACGTTCCCGAAAAATTTCAATCGGGACGCTATCATTCGTGGACGGTTTCGCCTGAAAATCTGCCGGATTGTCTGGAAGTTACGGCGCAGGATTCGGAGGGGCGCGTGATGGCTTTGCGGCATCGTGAGTTTGACGTTCGCGGCGTGCAGTTTCATCCCGAATCGGTTTTAACGCCGGAAGGCGCAACGATTGTGCGAAATTGGCTGGCATAGTTTTCGCCCGCGTTTACGCGGCTTTTCGCCAAACGTTTAGCCGCGTAAACGCGGGACTCAAAACGCTTGAGCATTTTTAGAAACGAATTTTATAAAATTAATGAAGCAAATTCTTAATTCATTATTAAACTCGCAAATCTTGCCCGAAGACGCGGCGGCAGACGCTTTGCGGCAAATCCTGTCCGGCGAAATTCCGGCGGCGCAAACGGCGGCTTTTCTGACGGTTTTGCAGATGCGCGGGCTTCATCTTTCGGAACTGCGCGGTTTTCATTGCGTCTTGCGCGAGAGCGGAACGAGTCTCGATTTACAAACCGAAAATCTGATAGACGTTTGCGGCACGGGCGGCGACGGCAAAAACACTTTCAATATCTCGACGCTGACCGCTTTTGTTCTCGCCGGAGCGGGCGTTAAAGTTGCCAAACACGGCAACGTCTCGGCAACTTCCGGTTGCGGCTCAAGTGATGTTTTGGCATTCCTCGGCGTAAAATTTACAGATAATGAAGAAACTTTACGGAAAAATCTGGACGAAGCGAATATCTGCTATCTTCACGCGCCGCTTTTTCAGCCCGCGCTGAAAGCGGTTGCGCCCGTGAGACGCGAAATCGGTTTCCGAACTT
>DATHTS010000579.1:0-3495 GCA_035462935.1 Pyrinomonadaceae bacterium | reverse complement strand
TTGTCCATTTTCGACCAATTATCTTTTCCGGCGGCTTTCAGGTGATAAATTTCGGCGGGAATATTAGCTTCGCGCGAGATGCGGATGAGTTCTTCAACGGCTTCGATCAGGTTGTTTCCTTCGCTGCGAATGTGCGAGATGTATTTGCCTTTGTATTTGGCGGCGACTTTGGCTAATTCGATAATTTCTTCGGTTTTCGCGTAAAACGCCGGAGCGTAAATCAAAGATGTGCCGATGCCTAAAGCGCCCGCTTCCATTTCGCGGCGGACAAGATCGCGCATTTGTTCCATCTGTTCGGCGGTCGGCTGCTTGTCTTCGTCGCCGATGACGTATTGGCGAATCGTCGTCGCGCCGACGAACGAAGCAACGTTTTGCGACACGCCGCGTTTTTCCAGATACTGCAAATATTCGGCGAGCGTCGTCCATTCAATATCGAATTTCAAATCGCCCTGCTCGTCTTTCACTTGTTTTTTCAGACGGTCATTGAGCGGTCCCATTGACCAGCCTTCGCCGAAGATTTGCGTCGTCACACCCTGTTTCAACTCGCTCATTGAGCGTGGGTCAACGATGATTGATTCGGTTGACCAGGAAAGCATATTGATGAAACCCGGCGCGACCGCCAATCCGCTCGCATCAATGACTGATTTAGCGCGGCTTTTGCTCAAATTTCCGATTGCCGCGATTTTATCGCCGACAATTCCAACATCGGCTTTAAAAGGTTTGCCACCCGTGCCGTCATAAACAGCTCCGCCGCGGATTATCACGTCAAATTCCATCGGCTTATTTTGAGCCGATGAAAAAGAAAAGGCGGCAGACAGAAGAATTATTAAAAAGGGGATTTTTTTCATACAGATTTAAATGTGAATCAAATATGGAAAGAATTGCTCTCTTTGCTCTCTCTGAGAAAACCTTTGCGTTTCTTTGCGGTTATAAATTCTTCTAACCGCAAAGAAACGTAAAGAAGGCGCTAAGATCGCAAAGATGCTTATTTTCCAAAACTAAATCCAACTATTTGTCAATATTTTTCAATCAATTTTCCAGCCTCTCAGCTCGTAATATTTATCTTTCGGCTTGCCCGTCCAGCCGTTGATGCCGTTTTTCGGCAGCCACCAAGCGTGAATGATTAAAACCAAAACAAACGTTACGGCAAGCGAAATCCAAAACCAAAATTGTCCGAAAAAGTAAGAAACCGAAGGGTAAAACGCAATACCGAAAACCTGTTTGAGCAATATTCTCCAGCGCGGCGTCTTCTCCTCGAAATGCGCGAACAAAACTTGCCCGATGAGCAAGAGAATGGCAACAACGGCAATTTCAAACCACATAACTCAATGTCAGTTTTACTGCGGAAAACCCACTTTTTCCAACAACTCCTGATAGCGCGGATCATCGCGCAAACTATCAAAAAGAGGCATAACCTTCAACTGCACCATCAACCCGGAGCGTTGTTCGTGTGCTTTTTCAAGTAGCGCAAACGCCTTTTCCTTTTCGCCGAGAGCGGCGTAGATGCCGGCTACCGTGAATGGAATTATGTAATCGGGTTGTTTCTCTAACTCAGCTAAAAGCTGCTGCGCCTCCGGTTTACGTCCGGTCATTGCGTATATTTGAGCGAGCAGCACGTTGATTTTCTTTGTTCCGTCGGCGCGAAACGGCTCAGCGGGCAGGAAGGATTTGCCTGCTTCGGCAATGGCTTCGTCGTGTCTGCCCAGAAAAGCATAGCTGCGAGCCAGATTATAATGCGCGACTCTGAAATCCGGCTCGATTTCAATCGCTTTTCTAAAAAATCCGATTGCTTTTTCATGTTGCCGCTGCGAATAAAAAGGCAAACCCGAATCGGAATGAATAATAGCCGAGAGCGGATCAAGCTCGCGGGCGCGCGCAAGCTCTGCATTAGCTTCGTCAAACCGTTCCATCGCCCAAAGAAAAAGCCCGTAACGGTGATGCGCCATCGGGTAATCGGGATTTAATTCGATGGCGCGTAGGTATTCTCGTTCGGCGGCTGCAAAATCCCATTCGTAACGCTCCTTGATCATCCCCAAGGAGACGTGCGCTTCAGCAAGATTGTCGTCAATCGCCAGAGCCTTCAAAGCAGCTGTTCTCGCTGCCGGGAAAAGGTTGACTGACGGATCGGTGCTATACAAATAGCCAAAACCCAAAGTGATGTAAGCGTCGGCGATTCCGGTGTAAGCGAGGGCGTAAGCAGGGTCCAGCTCAATTGCTTGATTAAAATATTCAATGCTTTTTTTAATATTTTCTTCCGTCCGTTTATTCAAAAAAAATCGCCCCTTCAGGTAAAGCCGGAAGGCTTCCGGGTTTTCGGTAGAGCGCTCGGTTAATTGTTTTTGCTCGGCGCTGCTGAGGCGCAGACGCAATCTTTCGGCAATCGTGTTGGCGATTTCGGTTTGCAGATTGATGACATCTGCGGAAGGACGATTATATTGCTGCCCCCAAATCTGTGAACTGCGGTCAACGTCAATAAGGTCCGTCTGAATGGTTAAAACATCGCCGCGCTGCACGATTCGTCCCGTTAAAACGGCTCTTACTCTAAGCGCTTGCCCGATAGTGCGCGGGTCTTCGGGTTTGTTTTTGTAATAAAAGACGGTGGTTCGCGGCGAAACTCGCAGATTAGGCAGGCGAGAAAGCGTGTTGATGATGTTTTCGGTGATGCCGTCGGAAAGATATTCCAGATTTGCGTCTCCGGCTGTGTTTTCAAACGGCAGCACTGCAATCGAATCAATCGGCGCATTATTAACCGTGATTCCTCCTCGCCATTCGCTAAACGCTAGAAATCCTAAAGCCAATATTAGAAAAACCGAAACGATTGCGCCGATAAGCAGGAAATTTTTACGTTTAGCGGGTAGAGACTCTTCGGTTTGGCGGATTTCTCGGTCTGAAATTTCTTGTTGCGGTTTTTCGATGATTGAAGCCTGATTTGATTGCTCGTCTTCGTTTTTGATATTTGCGATAAAACGATAACCGCGTTTCGGAACGGTTTCGATATAGCGCGGCTGGCTGGCGTCATCATTTATCGCCTGACGAATTTCCTTGATGACTTTCGTCAAAGCGTTATCGCCGACAAAAGTGTCCTTCCAAACCTGATCGAAAATTTCCTGCTTTTCGACTACGCGCCCGCTGTTTTTTATCAGAAAAATCAAAACATCAAACGCTCGCGGCGTCAGAGTAATATTTCGCCCGTCTTTTTGCACACGAAAATTTTCGCAATCAATTGTTACGTCGTCGAAGCGATAAAAATTTCCGTTTGCGGACATAAATTGTCTAAATCGCGTGCGGCAGCGCCGCGGGCAAGCGCGAAATTACCAAAAATCTGCTAAATGATGCGAGAAATTTCGACCTGTAGCGAAACGTCATAACAACGTCACGGTAAGGTCATAAATTCGTCACTACTTTAAATATCGCTGCCATTATAGTTCAGACTGCAACGGCGACAAAGCCGAAAAACAAAAGTTCAGATTAATCATTAAAAATAAAGGAGAAATT
>DATHTS010000578.1:0-2289 GCA_035462935.1 Pyrinomonadaceae bacterium | reverse complement strand
AGGGCGACTGAACCGTTGTTGGTTTTTGCCTTGAAAATATCGCCGATTTCGCTCGGGCTGACATCCAGCGCGACGATGTTCCCGGTCGTTGTCGAAAGCGACATCGCGCCGCTCGATCTTTCCACCATTACATTGCCTTCGTAAGCCGTCGCTTCAATTCCCTGCGCAATATCGTGGAGAAAAATATCGCCGCTTATGTTTTTAACGCGCACTTTTCCGACCGCTTCGATAATAGCTTCGCTCTCGCGGCTCTCAATATCAACGACGGCATTGCGCGGCACATCAAGTTCGATTTCATTGCCCGAAAGACATTCATCGGGTCTGGCTATGTTTTTTTTCGTCGGGTCATAGCCAAGAACTTTAATCCAGACAGGTTTTTCCGTTTCACGGTTTTTCTGCATAGTAATAAAACCGACCTGGCTTCCCTCGCTGACAAAAGCTCTCACTTCGTCGCGGTCCCAACCCGTTACTTTTACTCTTCCCGCCGAAACACAAAGTTTAATATTTATTTTTGCATCAACCGCAAGCGTTTTTTCGGCAGGCATCGGGCTTTCGTTTCTGACTTGTCTTCCGGTCGTCCAAACCGGTTTTCTCGGCGTCGGCGTTACTTTAGTTTCGGGTTTAGGCTTCGACGGCGGTGCGGGATGAGTCGGCTTTGGAGGCGTTTGTGCCGAGACAAAACCGGCGCAGAGGAGTATTAAGGCGCAAAAAATCACCCGTATAGAATAAAATTTTCTTTTTTCGTGAAACATTATTTATCTTAAACTCGCCATTAATTCCGTTTTTTCCGAAACCGAATTCAGCAAATCAACCTTGTTTTGATATGAGGCGAGAAGCACGCGCCGGGCGGCTCTGTTATTCGGATTTTTTTCAACTTCTTTTTTCATTCTTCTGATCGAATCGTCAATGACCGCCATATCTTTTTCAAACACAAAACGCTCGGACGGTTTCAAGGCGACATCCTTTTGCAAATCAACCGTTTCCTTCAAAGTCGCAATCGTTTTTATGTAGCTTTCTTCACCGGGCAGATACGCGGTCGCTACTGCATTGTTCGGATTTTGATCCTCAACTTCCGGTCTTTGAATTCTGCCGGGAGCTGAATAAACAGTCTTGACAGCCAAATTTCTCGGAGCTTCCGGTTGTAAATTTTTCGGTTTTGAGATGGTTTGCGCAACCTTTACATCATCATTCGGAATAACATCTTCGGATTCTTTTCCGCTATTAACTACATTCTGAGGAACAACCGGCGGAGCAATTTCAATTCTATTTGTAAAGTCTTCTTTAATCGCTACTTCGGAGCCGCTCGGCATTTGAGGCGAGAGATAAATCGCCGCAAACAATCCGGCAACAATTACAAGCGAACCAAACGCCGCGACCGGAGTTAAGGAAAGCTGAAATCCGAAACTCGAAAGCCCAGCCATAATCCTATTCCAGAAAGACTGGCTTCTTCTTTCTTCCTCAATCGAGGTGTTAATTTTTGACCATAAACGATGCGTCGGAACAAGCGTGTTGAATTCCTGTTCTAAAGCCGAAAAGGCAACTGCCGCTTCTTCTTCGGCTTCGCTTAACAGTAAAAGACAATCGTCGCACAAGGCGAGATGCTGCGAAACAGTGTCTCTTGCTTCGAGATTAAGCTCGCCGTCCAAAAAAGCCTGAATTGTGCCTTCATTTAAACAATTCTCTCTCATATATCACTCCCGATTTTGCCGTAAAAACGAACGAATTCTTTTCGCGCGCGGGCGACGAATGTGCCGATGCTGGTTTCGTTCAGCGACAAAGTTTCGGCAATCTCCTTGTAAGAAAGCCCTTGCTGCTTTAAAATCAGACAGCTTCTCAAAGGCTCTTTTACTTTATTCAAAGCGCGGTGCACTTCCGATGCCACTTCGCGCTGTTCATACGTCTTTTCAATTGAAAAAACGCTTTGTTCTTCACCTTCTTTGACGTAATTTTCTTCGCGCGTGTTCGCTCTAATATTACCGCGAAGCGTGTTTCGAGCGGTGTTTATCGCCACCCGAATCAGCCACGGGCGAAGCATCTCCTCATTTTCAATCGCGTCCAGGTTTTTGTAAAGACTCAGGAAAACTTCCTGCGTAACGTCTTCCGCTAACCCGGCATCTTGCACAACGGAACGCGCCGCGCGAAAGACAGTCCGATGGTGCAGCATAAATGCTTCATCAAACTCGATTTTAACTTTCTGCGTCGCCGCCGCCGTTTGTTCGGACATTGCGTCCACAAAGATTTCCGCGCTCTCGTTCATTTCAGCATCAAACGTGCTTTCTAAATTAAAAA
>DATHTS010000577.1:0-1763 GCA_035462935.1 Pyrinomonadaceae bacterium | reverse complement strand
AGTTTAGAATTTAGAGTTTATTGAGCCGGACTCTAAATTCTAAACTCTGAACTATAAACTATCCTACAGAAAAAACCTTAAAATCATTCAACTCAATAGAATTATTCCGTCAAAAAATCGCGCAGAATCTGCGTCACCGTTTCCGCCGCTTCCTGCTGAACCCAATGCCCGGCTTCGGGAATGTGGAATTCTTCAAACTCGGCTTCAACCGCTTCGCCGACGCCTTTAACGGTTTCGCGCATTATAAAGCGGTCTTTCTCACCGTAAATAAAAACCGTCGGAACTTTGATTTTTTCAGCAGTCTTTCCGTCTTGAGGGAAAAATAAACGCCAGACATTCGCGCGGTAATAATTTAACGCTCCGGTCAGAGCGCCCGGTTCGCTCCAGGATTTTTTGAACTCGGCGATGTCGTCATCGTTGAAAGTTCCTTTCTCAAACGCCGTTCCTTTCAGACCTTTTACAAGAAACTCGTAATCGTTCCGCTTCATCAGCCATTCGGGCAATTCGGGAATCTGAAAAAAGAGCATATACCAGCTTGCCAACGCTTGCCGAAAAGTTAGATTTTTTCGCCAAATATCCGGCGGCGGAACTTGCAGAGCGCCGAGTTTCCAAACGTATTCGGGATGCTTCCGCGCCAAAGACCAGGCGACCGCCGCGCCCCAATCGTGCCCAATGACGGCGGCTCTTTCGCGTCCGAAATGCCCTATCAAACCCGTTACGTCATCAACTATTTTGTCAATTTCATAATCTGAAATTTTCACCGGTTTATCCGACAGATTGTAGCCTCGCAAATCCGGCGCGACAACGGTGTATTCATCGCTTAATCCCGCGAGTTGATGCCGCCACGAATACCAGAATTCGGGAAAGCCGTGCAGTAAAACAACCAAGTCTGCGCCTTCGCCCGCGTGTGCGTAATGGAGATTTACGCCGCCGATTTGCGCGTTATCAAATTTAATTTTTTCGTCTATCATAAACCTAAATCCCTCGCTTCCTCTTCGGGAATGTCAATTTTCATCCTCAAAAGCGCAGTCGAAAAAGTTTTCCCCTGCGCGTCGGTCATCAATGAAAGTGTTCCGCCGCCGCCGAGCGATTCGTGGAGCAGAAAATTCAACGCCTTCAAATTCGGCAGTTCAAAACGCTCGACCTCGCCTTTGACGATCTCGCCGAAATGTTTTTTTACTTTTTCCGCCGTAACCTCGCGGACGAGAAGCGGGTAAAATTCATCTTTCAGCGCAATAACGCCGACGTTTGCGGTGTCGCCCTTGTCGCCGGAACGCGCGTGGGCGAGTTTAAGAAGTTCAACTTTCATTGCGTTTATACAAATTCAAAAAATAAAAAGCCGCGATGACAAGCGAATGGTTAACCTTTCCGCTCGCAATCAAATTTTCAATTTCATCCAGCGAAACCAGTTTCGTTTCGATGTTTTCGTGCTCGTCAAAGCTGGTTTCCGCGCTTTTTTCGCAGTCAGCGGCGAGAAAATGGAAAAGCGTGTTGTTCTGAATCGCCGGATTCGGTCGCGTTTTTCCGATAAAAATCATCTCGCGCGCCAAAAAGCCGGTTTCTTCCAAAAGCTCACGTTTTGCAGTAGCTTCAGGCGATTCATTTTCGTCAATCATTCCGCCCGGAATCTCCAAAATAAAATCTTCCGCGCCTTGCCGGTATTGCTTAATCAAAACAACCTGTTTGTCTTTTGTCAAAGCGATGATATTTACCCAATCGGGATTTTCGATAACGAAAAACTTTGCTTCCGCCCGGTCGCTTTC
>DATHTS010000576.1:0-1946 GCA_035462935.1 Pyrinomonadaceae bacterium | reverse complement strand
GGAACGTTCATCCAAACGTCAACTCCGTGAACCAGATAGCGGGCGGTTTCCTGGTCGTAATCTTCGATAAAAACGGCGCGTTTCTGCCAGTTTGAATCGTGATTGATGCTCATCAGATTTTGCAGAATAACTTTTCCGAGATTGTCCTGCGGGTGCGCTTTTCCGGCGAAAACGAACTGCACCGGGCGCTCGGCATTATCAACCATTTGCAGAAGACGCTCCAAATCGCGCATCAAAAGATTCCAGCGTTTATACGCCGCCACGCGCCGCGCGAAACCGATGGTTAAAACATTCGGATCAAAAAGACCTTGCGTATTTTCGTGTTCGTGAATAGTATCGTGTATTCCCGCATTACCTCTAAAGGTTTTCTGACGAATAAAAGCGACAAGCAAGCTCTTCAAAAGCCTGTGCGCCTGCCAGATTTCCTCGTCAGGAATTTTTTCAATCGCTTCGCGCCAAGCCTGCTCGTCTCGCAGCAATTCCGACCAATTCGCGCCGATATGTTTTTCGTAAACATTCTTCAAAACCGGCGCAATCCACGTCGGCGCGTGAACGCCGTTGGTAATATGCGTAATCGGTACTTCTTCGGCTTTCTCAATATCGGAAAACATCCCAAGCCAAAGCTCGCGCGAAACTTCTCCGTGTTTTTCGCTCACACCGTTTGCCCTGCGCGTCATCCGCAGAGCGAGCGGCGTCATCCCAAACCATTCCATTGAGTCTTCGGGATTTGTTCGTCCGAGCGCGAAAAGCTCTTCTTTTGAAATTTTCAGCGCCTTAATAAATTCAGCGTTAAAACAACCTTCAATCAGTTCCGGCGAAAAAACGTCATTTCCCGCCGCAACCGGCGTATGCGTCGTGAAAACGCATTTTTGACGGACATTTTCTCTCGCCTCTTCAAAGCTCGCGTTTTCATTTTGCTGTAAAAACTCGCGCGCAAGCTCCAAAGTCAAAAATGCCGAATGCCCTTCATTCAAATGAAACACGGAAGGCTCGATGCCGAGTTTTCGCAGTAGCCGAACGCCGCCGATTCCCAAAACTTCTTCCTGCACAACGCGGGTTTGTTTATCGCCGCCGTAAAGATGTCCCGTGATATAACGGTCAACCTCTTCGTTCTGCGACAGATTCGTATCCAGAAGATAAAGCCTGATCCTGCCGACCTGAGCCAGCCAAGCCTGCGCGAAAACGTCGCGCCCGCGAATGTGGATTTTTATCGCAATCCGCTCGCCATTTTCATCCAAAACCGGTTTCAGCGCGAGATGCGAATCATATAAATCCTGATAGCGTTCTCCCTGCCAGCCGTCGTGCGCGATTGTCTGCCGAAAATAGCCGTAGCGGTAAAAAAGCCCGACCGCAACTAGCGGAACATTTAAATCGCTCGCCGATTTCAAATGATCGCCCGCCAAAATTCCAAGCCCGCCCGAATAAATCGGCAGAGAATTATGCACGCCGTATTCGGCACAAAAATACGCCACCGGATTTTTTTGGGTGATTTTCCCAAATTCCTGCGGCGCTTCCGCAAGATATTTTTCCTGCCTCTCGGCAAATCTTTTCAGTTTTTCGACGTAATCCGCATCGGCTGACTTTTGCCAAAGCCGCAAAAGGCTGATTCGTTTGAGCAATTCGCGCGGGTTTTGGTCGGTTTCGCGCCAAATCTGCGGCTCAAGCTCACGGAAAAGCTCCGCGCCTTCCCTAGTCCAAGACCAGAAAAAATTCCACGAAACAGCGTCCAAAAATCGAAGATTTTCGGGCAAATCGCGTTTAAAATTAAAATCGTTTCTAAAATTATCCTCGGCTTTCAAGCCAACTGCCGTTTGCATATCGGATGACCTAAGGTCTGAAATCTCCTGCATAAAAAAATGTGTCGTATTGATTTTGGTTGTTAGGAAAGGATTTGGCAAATTCAAACCATCTCAAAATCAAATCATTTTGAATTAATTTTGTAAAAG
>DATHTS010000575.1:0-5208 GCA_035462935.1 Pyrinomonadaceae bacterium | reverse complement strand
CCTCAAAAGTTTTTGGGTTATCAAGATTTTGCCAAGCAACAGCCATCACTTCTTCAGCAAAACCTTGCATACTAAAAGACAAATGCCCTGTTCTGGACATCTTTTTCTTTAACCAATTCAAAGCTATAGGTAAATCTTCAACTTGTAGTTTTTTTACTAATTCATAAAAAAATGACTTGTAACTTCCTAAAAAATTAGGCGGCGGTTCTAAAAAAACATTAAGAAGTTCTTCAGTGGTTAATTGTTCTCTCCATAATGCCGATATTGCTACACCTTTCAATTCCAAATTTTCGTCTTCCGCATAGCTTCCATAAATCAAAGGTCTTAATTTAGATTTTGTTTCTTCATCACTAATTCTTTTTACAGCATACGTAGCATTTACACGAGTAGGATGAAGTTCTGTTTCGTCCAAAGCCAATTTTAATAAATCGTTCTGAAGTTCCTTAATTTCACAGGCTTCCGCAATATCTATCGCAACACGCCTTACCAGCCAACCTTTCGTTTTATCACAAATGAAAGGGCGCAACTGCTCAGCAAGTTTGGAATGTTTTAGTTTTTGATAATAACCATAAGTAGTCCAATCTTTAGCATTTTCATTTTCAAACAATTCGAGTATTCTTTCGGTTAATTCTTCACGAAGATATTCTTCTGCCGAAAGAACATCGCTTCTGAGCAAAACTAGCGGATCAATTCTCATTAAGTGTTGAAATATTGTTGTTCTTCGACTAGCAATCCAAGCCGATGTTTCATAGAGCTGCGGATAAAGATAATTTTCACCGATAATTTTAATAACGTCGTCATCAGATAATTTTCGATATTCCAAATACCAAGCGGCAAGAAATTCGGCAAAAGTTTGGTGAGAAAACTTTAATCGGTTATTACCGTTTCCAGTAAATAAACCTGTCTCGAAAATAACCTCTCGAATTTCTTCTTCTGTTATCTGAAACTCGGAATCATCTTTTCTTTTTTCGCTGTATCCCGAAAGTTCGCTAATCAAAATGTCAGAACTTTCCTCTTCGCCTGTAATGCCACCTATCCAAATTGACGATTTGTTTCCGAAAATCATCAGAGCCGCGATACGTGCCGAAATTACAAATCTTTCTTCGGGCGTTAGCTTTCCAATACGTTTTGATGCTTTTCGACGGTCATTTTTTTCTTCGCATAGAGTCAAACAACCTTTTTCGTAAAGTTCCGTTTGTGTCGAAGGAAATGAACCGTTTTTCCCAAACAGATTTAATAAAAATTGTAAAGTGATAGGTTTTGAAGCTAACGCCGACACACTTTTATTGAAAATTTCGCTAATAAATTTCTCTGCATTTAAATTTTCATCTTGGGCGGCAACTTCAACATCTTTTTGCTGTAAAGGTGCAATTTGAAGGATTTGACATTTATCGTCTTTCCAAATCTCTTTTAACTTATTTTCTAAAAACGAAAGTGTTGACCATTCGGCTGTTCGACAGGCAATACGGAGAAACAACCTTTCTTTCGGAAGTTTTTCTATCTCATCAGCAAGCAAAAGCGCAATGGTATTTATATTTAAAAGGGCTTCATCTAAACTGTCCAAAAATAAATAAAGATTAGAGCTGGCATTCTTCCATTGTCTTATTTCATCTGAATCAAAAATATCTCTGACAAGTCTATTTTCATCGCCGTAAGAACTGAGGTTAAAGTAAAGTTTTTTACTATTTTCATCTATGGTTTGAGTTTCATAAATTTTCTTGATTTCGTTGCTTTTACCCATTCCCGGTTCACCGAGTAAAACCAGACAAGAAACATCTGTGAGCGTTTCAAGAGTAAAAACACTTTTAGTGTATTCGTGAACATAGAGAAATCCGTTAATTATGAGCGGAGAATTTCCTTCACTGAACCAGTATCTTTGCCAATCGTAATTTTTCGCCATCAACAAAAATTATATTATGAGATCAAATTCTAAACGAACATCTTTCCCAGATTCAAAATGCCGTTCGGGTCGAAGACTTTTTTGATGCCTTTCATAATTTCGAGCGTGATACGCCATTTTAGCTTTCAATCAAGTCTTTAATTCTCTCCGAAACTTGCTTGAAGTATTCGCTTTTGACGAGGCTGAATTTTTTAATGATTTTGCTTTGATGAATCGTGAAAAGCTTATGAGTTTTAACAATAGAAGTTTCAGGTAAAACGCCCATTTCCAAATCATCGTTTTTCAGCTCAATCGAATATGAATCAAGATGTCGGCTGCTGGTAATCACGCAAACGACGACATCTTGAAAGTTTTGATTGTAATCGTCATTGGAAACAATCAGGACAGGTCGCCGTTTTGAGGCGGTCAGATCGGAATAGGGAAAAGGCACGAGGACAATTTCTCTTTGTTTATACGTTATCCCAGCCACTCGGCTCGTCCTCCCAAGCTTCATTAACGGCGTATTCGGTTAAATCTTCCGTGTAATCGCCCATATACAAACCGTATTTGTCTTGGTAGAGGAAATCAATCAATTTATTGACGGTCTGCAAAAGCTCCGAATTTTTCAGCAATTTTAATTCTTCCTGCAAACGTTCGTATTCGGAAACGGGAATTTGAATCGTTTTCATAACATTCTAAATTTAGCACTTTTTTCGCGGCTTAAACAAACATTTTCCCGGATTCAAAATGCCGTTCGGGTCGAAGACTCGTTTGATGCAATTATTCATATGCCTCACGCCGATGCCGCACAGCAATAATATCAACTATTTTCGCGTTGTCGTCTATCGAATAAATTACACGGTAATGGCCTATTCTTATACGCCACAGGTTTGTAAAACCTTGAAGTTTTCGGCAACCGCTTGGGCGCGGTTTGAGGCTTAGAGATTCGATTTTTGAAAAAATGCGGATGATTTGAGAGTTCGTTAAGACCTCGAGTTCTTTACGAGCGGAACGGGCGAAAGTTATCGAATAATCAGCCATTTAATTTGCCTTTTTCGGTGAGAAGTTTTTTGACTGATTCGAAAGATTCACGCGGCTCCTTTTCGCGCTTTTTCGCCGTTAAGCCGTCATAAAAATCTTCCCAAAGCTCGCCATATTCCTTTAAATCAATCAATACCGCTATGCGCTTTCCTTCTTCGTTTGTAACGTAATTTATTCCCTGCATTTTAAACTCCTTTTGCGAGATTATCTCATAAAAAAGATTTCAAACAAACATCTTTCCCGGATTCAAAATACCGTTCGGGTCGAAGACTTGTTTGATGCCTTTCATAATTTCGAGCGTCGGCGCGTCAATCGCCATATCGAGATAGGCGGCTTTGACGTAGCCGATGCCGTGTTCGCCGGAGATTGAGCCGCCGAGTTCGACCGAGAGGGCGAAGGTTTCCTTGACGCATTGGCGGGCGCGGGCGATGGATTCGGGATTGTCGCGGTCGCAGAGGAAATTGACATGAATGTTGCCGTCGCCGGCGTGTCCGAAGTTGGCGACGAAAGTGTTGTGCTTGCGCCCAATTTCTTCGATGCGAGCGACGAGTTCGGGAACGCGAGAGCGCGGGACGACGACATCTTCGTTGATCTTTAAAGTGCCGAATTTCATCAAAGACGGGCTGATGGCGCGGCGCACGTCCCAGAGGCGGTCTTCTTCCTCTTTCGATTTGGCGCGTAAAACATCGAAACCGCCGTTTTCCTTGATAATTTTTTCAATCGTCCGCGCGTCTTTTTCCACCTGCTCGCGCGAGCCGTCAACCGCGACCAGTAGAATCGCGCCCGCCTCTCGTGAGAGACCGAAAGCGAAATTTCCCTCGACCGCTTCGATGCAGTATTTGTCAATGACCTCCATCGCCATCGGTAGCAAGCCTTCCGGCGTGAATTTTGTCAGAACCTTGCAGGCTTCTTCCATCGTGCGGAAATTGGCTCGAACGGTGGAAGTCGCTTCGGGCATCGGCAGGAGTTTCAAGGTTGCTTCGGTGATAACTCCGAGCATTCCTTCCGAGCCGCACATTAATCCGGTTAAATCGAAACCGACGACGTTTTTGACGGTCTTGCCGCCCGTGCGGATAATTTCGCCCGTTGCCGTGACAACCTCCAAGCCCAAAACCGAATGCTTCGTCACGCCGTATTTCGGCGTCCGCATCCCGCCCGCGTTTTCGGCAATGTTGCCGCCGATGTAGCTTTCCTTATACGAAGCCGGGTCGGGCGGAAACATCAAACCGTATTCTTCCACCGCTTGCTGTAATTCGTAAGTCGTTAATCCGGGCTGGCAAACGACGTATAAATCATCAACATTTATCTCGATGATTTTTTTCATCCTGTCCGTGCCAATAACAATCCCGCCGTCAACCGGAACCGCGCCGCCAGTATATCCGACACCGCCGCCTCGCGCCGTTACAGGAAAAAGATATTCGTTAGCGAGCTTTAAGATTTGCACCATTTCAGCGGTCGTTTCGGGAAAGACAACGGCTTCCGGCGGAAACTTTTCCTTAACGGCATCCGCGCCGTAAGGCTCGACCTTTTCCGGCTCGACCAGAACATTTTCCGCGCCGACGATTTGCTTTAATTTTTCCAGAACTTCAGGTTTTGAAGCGTTTGTCGTGGCGCGACCTTTGGAATTGAAATGGATTGATTGAAACATTTATTCAACGTAAATTGACTCAAAATACTTTACAAAAAAGAAAATCGTAAATCCTACAAAACTTCCAAACGAAAACCACCAGAGGAAAGTTAGAAGGAAATAAATTAAAAGAGAGCCGCCAAAGATTGAAAAAATCAGAAGGGAAACAATATTAACGGGAGTTTGCAAAAGAATCCATACAAAAAACAGCAACCCCATCCTTTCATATTCACCAATAATCTCCAGCCAAGTTCCAATCATTCCGGCAATCGCTGAAATTGTACCGAAAGTTAGAATTATTGCTTTTTCTCCCTTAGTGAATTTATTTTCGGTAAAAAATTTTTGGTTATTTACGGATTCGAACATTGATTTTCCCTTATTTTGGCAAAACAGTAAAACCGATTTTCTCAGCCGCTTTTGAAAGTTTATCGTCAGTGGAGACAAAAATTCTGCCCTTCGGTCTCTCAAAACACCAGACCAAAGCGGCGGAAAGTTGTAGAGCGTCGAGCGTCCGCAGATTTTGAGTTTCGATGAGATTTGCGGCGATACGGCGAACTTCTTCGGTTGGAAGAATTTCGCGCCAGGTGTCTTTCAGAACTTCTAAACGTTTAATTGACTGCGTAAGAGCGTTTTGGGAAATGACATTTTCGTTTGCTAAACG
>DATHTS010000574.1:0-3589 GCA_035462935.1 Pyrinomonadaceae bacterium | reverse complement strand
AATTTCTCCGCTTGAGGGAAATCTTTTTGAAAAAAGTCGTTTTTTGCGCCGTTTTATTGAAGAAAATCTTGCGCCGGACGAGATTTTGCATTTCACAATGTATTTTCCTTTGCTTCTTCGCGCGCGGAACCCGATTGTTTTTACCGATCCGGTTTCCAATTCCGATTATTACAATTTTCGCGAAAAGATTGCCGTCTATACAAGAATGCTTCTCGCCGACCGCGTTGATATGCTCGACCCGTCGCGCGGGCGGAGGCTGCAAAAAAAGATTTTCTGGAAGCCTGAAAAAGTCAGCATCACTTCAAATACTTTTGTTGATTTGGAGAAGTATAAAGCTTTGGAATGGAGCGAGAAAAAAGACTGGCTGGTTTTTTTAGGAAGATTCGAGCCGATCAAACAAGTGGTCGAATACGTTCGCTCGATTCCGGCAATTAATAAAACAATGCGGGAACTAGGCATAAAAAAATGTAATTTTTTTCTTCTCGGACACGGAACACTGGAAAGCGAATTGCGGAATATTTTAGAGCAGCCGGAATTTAATGAAATTGACGTGCAAATACGCTACGAACCGCAGCCGAACGAAATTTTAGCGCGGGCGAAGATTTTTTTCTCGCTGCAAAAATTCACCAACTTCCCTTCCAAAAGCCTGGCTGAAGCCCTGGCTTCGGGCTGTCTGCCGATTGTTACGGACAACGGCGCGACGCGAAAAATGGCGAAACCGGCGTTTAGCTTTTACGTTCTCGAAAATTTTTCGGCGGAGACTTTAGCCGCAAAGGTAAGAGAGATTTACGAACTGAGCGAGGAGGAAAGACAAAAAAAATCGAATCTAGCACGGGAATTCGCCGCTTCCGAACTGTCAATCGAAAAAATGACCGATTATTATTTGGATTTATACGCGCAATTGTTCTTAACAAAGAACCAGGTAAAGAATTTCACTGAGTAATTCATTTAAATTTTAGCAGCACAAGATTTATGTTTCGTTGCTTTGGGCAAAAAAAATACACCCTTTACTCAAATTTCACTCGCCGGTAAATTTCATCAAGCGTAATTTTCATACCGACGGATTGAAAATCAATTATCTCATCTTCATCATTGCGGTTATAAAAGTAAGTTATCCATGTCCCGTTCGGCTGGCGGCGGTGAATTTCGAGGTAGATTTTGTCCTGCTCGATAATAACGTATTCCTGCACGCTCGGAATTTGTTGATAAAAATTAAGTTTCTCGCGGCGATCTGTCTGGCGCGTTGATGGTGAAACAACTTCAATAATTAAAATCGGCTCTTCCCGAAAATAAGAACTAACCGGGGATTTGTCACAAGCAACAAAAACATCCGGGTAATAAAATGTATTTTCGCTAACTTTGAGTTTCATATCCGTAATGAAAGTTTCACATTCCGATTTTTCTAAGTGCGAATCCAATTTAGTAAAAATATTTGCACAAATTCGATGGTGCTTATCGCTTGCTCCCGCCATCGCATAAACTTCACCATTAACATATTCATGTTTAACCGAACTTATTTTTTCTCCTTCGAGATAACCTTCAATACTGATTTTTGTTTTTAATTTCGGTAAACCCATAATTTAATTTAGCCCCTGCAAATTTTAACTCTTTTCGCTAATCTTGCAAATTCTTTCGGATTCTTTCACAGATGAAAATTTCATTCTTAATAAAACTTTTCCCTAAAATTCTGCGTAAATAATACCGACAAAACTCTGACAAAAATTTCTGAAAATAATTATGAACAAATTTATTCGCATCTTTCTATCGCTATCACTGTTTCTATCTCTATTTTCGGCTGCGCTGCCGCAGGCGGTTCTGGCGCAAACTGCAACGCAAACGCAGGTTTCCGCCGATCTGCAGGCGCGGCTTGCCAAAATCGAGGAAAAGGTCGAAGCGCGGCGCAAGGAACTCGGTATTCCGGGAATGTCTATGGCAATTGTCAAAGACGGTCAGGTTGTTTATTTGAAAGGCTTGGGTTACAAGAGCTTTGAAAAACAGATTCCCGTCACGCCCGACACGCAGTTTGCTATTGGTTCGTCGAGTAAGGCGTTTACGGCTTTGAGCGTTTTGATGAGCCGGGATCAGGGCAAATTATCGCTCGAGGAAAATCCGCGAAAATATCTGCCGTATTTCAAAATCAACGACCCGGAAATCAATGAAAAAATCACCGTTAGAGATTTATTGACGCATTCGTCGGGCTTGAACCGCACGGATTTGGGATGGGCGACGGGAAATCTCAATCGTGAAGAAATTATTCGGGTTGCCGGCGAAGCCAAGCCGACGGCGAAATTGGGCGAAAAATTTCAGTATCAAAACGTAATGTATGCGGCGGCGGGCGAGATTGTCGCCAAGGTGCAGAATCAAACTTGGGAAAATTACGTCGCGCAGCAGATTTTGAAACCGCTCGGAATGCTGAACAGCTCAATGTCCGTTCCCGAAATGCAGAAAGTGAAAGATTATTCGTTCGGTTACGAATACAATTTCGATACGAAGGAAACGCGCAATCTTCCGACGCGGGATTTGAAATGGATCGCGCCCGCCGGTTCGATAAATTCTTCGGCGCGCGATATGGCGCAATGGCTCAGATTCGTTTTGAATAAGGGCGAATTGGACGGCAAACGCCTCATTTCCGAAAAAAGCTTTGAACAATGGATTACGCCTTATCAGAAGATCGCGGGCAAAACTTCTTACGGTTTGGGCTGGTTTATTCAGGATTGGAACGGGAAAAAGGTCGTTCAGCACGGCGGAAATATTGACGGTTTCAACGCGATGGTCGCGCTGCTGCCGGAAGAAAATCTCGGATTTGTAATGCTCACAAACGTTACGGGTTCGCCTCTCGGCAGCGAATTGATGCCGATTGTCTGGAACGGGATTTTGGGTGGCGCGGTAGAAAATAAACAAACTGCCTCTGCGAGCGGAATTGAAAAAGAAGTCGGAAAATATCGCTTTGAAGCCGCCGGTTTTGATATTGATGTCAAAATCGAGGGCGGAAAGCTCGTCGCCGTCGTTCCGAATCAGCCGACTTACGTTTTGGAAAACGTTGGCGGAAGAAAATATAAATTGAGCGGCGCGCCCGAAGGATTTTTCGCAACCTTTAAGGACAACGAGCTTTATCTCGAACAGCCGCGAGGAAATTACACGCTGCCGAAAATAGGCGCGGACGGCAAAGTCGGCGAGAAAAAACAATCCGATGCGGCAAAAGAACTTGTCGGAAGATATGAATCGGAACAAAACAAGGGCAATTTCGTCGAGGTTAAGGAAACGGACGGCAAAGTTTCGCTCGTTGTCAGAAATCAGCCGCCTTACCCGTTAATCGAAAAGGAAAAAGACCTTTACGGCGCTCAGAATTTGCCCGACTCTTACCGCATAAAAGCCAATCGCGACGATAAAGGCAAGATTTCCGGCATCGTTTTAGTGCAGCCTGAAGGCGAATTTTCATTCAAATTGGCTGAAAGTGAAGCTAAAGAAATTTTCGGAACCTATAAACTGGAACAGCCGCCGAACTACAACATCGAAATTTTGAAAAAAGACGGTAAAATCTTTTTGCAGGTTCCGAACCAGCCGTTATATGAATTTAAGGAAAAAGAAA
>DATHTS010000573.1:0-7313 GCA_035462935.1 Pyrinomonadaceae bacterium | reverse complement strand
GGTCGTCTGTGAGTCCGAAATTTACTGTTAAAATTGTGCTGTTTGAACTTTGTAATATAAACCAGGCGCGCGTTGCCGGACGAAACACGGCAAAGTCGGTTTTCCCGTCGCCGTCGTAATCCGCATTTACCGCCAAATCTCCGACGCTTCCCCAAGCCGCGCTCTGCTGTTGATTATTTGAGCTATTCTGAATGTGAAAATCGGCTTCATTCGGATTGTCGCTCGGACGAAAAACGGAAATGTCGGTTTTCCCGTCGCCGTCAAAATCAAACGGAGCGCGGCTTTTATTTGGAGCGCAATCGCAAACATAACCGTCGGAAACAACCAGATCGTCAATATACTGACCTTGCTCGAAAGTGCCGATGTCCGTCCCGACGCGCCAGCGAAGCTGCACGTCTTTTCCAGCCGCAGATGTTGGAAATTTAACTTTCGTGGTAACAAATTCGGATTTCTGATTCACGCCGCTTTTCCCCGACCAGGCGCGTCTGCCTGACAGCGGATTTTGACAGCAGCTTTCTATCGCGCCATCATAACCGCCGGATAAAAAAGCGCCGCCCGCGGCTTCGATGTCCTGCCAATCATTGTTTCCGATTTTGATTTCCAAAACCGCGCCGTCATAGAGCTTATTTCGCAAAAAAGTGGTTTCCAAATCATACCAATTGCGAAAAACGAGTTCGGCTTCGGCGGATTTTATCTGGAAAACGGGCGAAACCAATTCATTTATGCCCATCTGATTCGGCGCGGGCGAAAAAGCGGAATTCGGCGCGGACTGTTTTTGAACGGTTGAGGTTGTCCAATTTTTCTGCCCGCCGGTCGCGCCGGTCGTCCAGCCTTTCGGCAGCCCCGGCGCTCGGCTGGAATCGAAATTTTCCTGAAAAGCGATGCGTTTTTTTCCGGTATTAAGATTCAAATCAACCTTGCCGAGATTTTCCGCCCCGTCCTGCAATTGAAAAGTCAGAGAAACAACGTCGCCGCATTTCAAATCCGCCGAAGCGGTGAACGAGAAAGAGCGCGAAACGCTTTTGCCGTTAGCCGTTAAAACGCCGAAATTTTGTGTTGTTGACGGATTTGAAACGCCGCCGACCGCCAGCAAAGTCGCCTTCAGATTCGCTGTGTCTCTCGCTCCGGTGTTGTGAAGCGCGATATTCAACGTAACCGTTTCGCCCGGATCAATCGCTTTGTTCGCCGTGCAGCTTTCCGCCGTGATTTCATATTCGGCTGTTTCCAAAACCGAAGCCGGTTCGAGCGCGAAATTCTGTTCTAAAGTTTGCTTATCAGCTACCGAAACATTTACGGTCTGCGAATGAAAACCTTTCGCGGAAACGGTCAGAGCGTAAATGTTCGGCACAACGATTAACTCGCCGAAATTTCCGGCGGCGTTCGTGCGGCGCGAATAACTCGAAACCGCGATTGAAGCGTTCGGAATCGGCTGACCGTCAGCCGCGTTTGTAACTTTTCCTTTTATAACGGCTCGCGGCGCGTCCGCGCATTCGGCGAATCTGAATTTCCCGATGCGCGTCAGCCATCCGAAAGGGCTTTCCGCCTGGCTTTCCCGCGAATAATACTGATTCGTCAGCCAAAAAGTGCAGTCATCCTGCGGGTCAACATTTATCGCGCTGTAATCGCCCCAGCGAAAACCGAACGCCGTCTGCACGCCGGTTCCGTTTATCAAGCTCGCTTCGGTGAGAAAAACGCCTTTCGCCTCCCTCGACAATTTGCCCGAATACAAAATCGAAGGCGCTTTCTCTTCACTTCCGCTGCTGTATCCGACCGCCAGATTTCCCTTATGATCCTGCGCCGCGCTGCCCATCCAGCGGCTGGTTTCATTGCTTCCGACGGTAGCTTGTTCGTGAATGAAAAACGCACCGTTCGTTTTCCGCAATTCATAAACGCGGGCACCAGCGCGATATATCTGACCGATTGGCGAAACGCGGACGGTTTGATTAAAAACAAGCGATTCGTGATCCCCGAAATTCCGATACGCGACGCGATACATTAATCTATCGCTCTGCGAATCCAGCTTCTCGCCCGGCGTGGGCTGCGAAATATCGCCGCGTCCATCCGGCGAAGTCGGGTCAAACGAAGCGACTATAATCGGGCTTTCGGCTCTTTCGGAAAAAGTCGAATTTCCCGGATTCTGAAAATCGGCATGAAACTCGAAAAGCCGGAGCGCATCCTGAGCTTCGCCGTATTCGGTCGCCGTGTAGCCGACAAAAACATTCGGCGCGCCAGCGGGCGGCGGATTCAAGCCGTCAAAATCTGCCGGAAGCAGCCCGCCAATCCTTAAAGAGGTCGGCGAAGCCAGATCGAAATAAATATAGCTCGCCGTCGGGTCGCCGTTCAGCATTTTGTTTCTATCAAACGCAAAAACGCCCGTTCCGGCATAATCGCCGCCGAAAAACTCGTCGGTTGACATATAATAGCCGTCCGCCCAAACGCCGATCTTCGGGTAATCGTTGAGCTTTACATTCGGCATCACAAACTCGTAAATGTAATAACTCCCCGCCGGATCGCCCGTCCGCGAAACGGCGATCATCTGTCTGAACGGCGGAAACTGCGTGCAAAACTGGCTCAAAATCCAGCGGTCAGCCAGCGCGTCATACAAAACAATCGGGTCACCGTCATTGCGAGCGGCACAATTGGTTTCTAGCGGCGCGAAAAGACTGCTCAGCTTAAACGGCGGCGTGACCGGATTTCCCTGCTTGTCGAAAACGCGAACGAGCGCATTCACCGCCTGCACGTAATGATTCAAGCCGACATCGCCTGTCGGATCGGGCGGAACAACCCGAAAACCATAAGCGGCAGCGTTATCATTACTCGAAATCCCGTTAAATGAAAGCGCGGGCGTTGGCATGGCAACGGCGGAAAACTGCGCCAATGCTGAATCACCATCATGAATCGCACCTTGTTTTTGCTTGCGAAACGGCTCTTTATTCGGCACAAACCGCGCCCTTTCTTCCGCCGTTTTTTTACTGCTTTTATCGGCATCAGGCTGCGCGGGCGCGAAACTCCGCACTTCCGGCGAAACTCCCGAAGCAGCGGCGCGAAAACTCTGCGGCTTGATTTCCGAAACGGTCGGTTTTGCCAAGCTAAAACGCCTGCTTTCCGCCGCGTTCTGTGAAGCAAAATAGAGAGCGCCCGCGATGATTGCCAAAAGTAAAACTGCCGACTTTTTCATACTGCTGAATTTCGAGGAAAAATAGATGTGTATTCTACACTTTTTGAGAGGGAATAATAAAGCTAATAAATGTTCCTTTCATCAAAACCGAAATTGATACCGAATTGTAATACTTCGCCCCGGTCCGTCAATTCCCCAACCGGGAGCGCGATGACTTTTGTCGGCGATGTTTTCAAAATCAGCCGAGATTTCGTGATTTTCCTTAAATTTGAAACCGCCGCGAAGGTTTATCAAACCGTAACCCGGAATTGAATTGAAAAGCGGAACGGCAGTGTTGTTGTCAACAACGAGAACACCGTTGACGACCGCGCCAATCGGCAGAAGGCGGTTTTGCACCTGAGCCAGAGTTTCGCCTGTCGCAATCAAGATGCCGCCCGCCGAACCGCATTGACCGCTGCTACCCGGCGTGGTTAAGCCGCGCACACAAGCGCCGCGTTGAAAAAAGCCGGCAATCTGGCTACGGGAACGTGCCGCGCCCGTGCGGCGGTCGGATAAATCGAGGGTCGAAAGTCGGTCTTGTCTGCCCGCCAAATTTGAATAGGCTTCAATCCAGAAATTTTTATTGGTCGGCTGATAGCGAAGCCGCAGAAATCCCATTTGCGGGGGGATTCCGCCTCCGCCCAAATTTGGCGATTCACCCGTCGCTTTGTCTGCGGCGTGAACGTATGAATAATTTCCGCCGATTGTCCAATCCTTTAAAAAACGATAAACGAGCGAGGCTTCGACGCCTTTCAGACGAGTCGCGCCGAAATTTGCCTGCACCAAAACCGGCGAAGTCGAAAGCGGAACGAAAACCGCGCCGCCGGAATTTTGGCTGGTGATTGTTTGACTGCCAAGCTGCGTTCCGACCGCGCCTTGCGGCAAAATCAAAGTTTGACGGATAATCGCATTTTCGTAATCAATAATAAATCCGGTCAGATGCGCGTCAAAATTTTTATTCCCATAGCGCAGGCTGAGGTCGTAATTGTTGCTGGTTTCCGATTTCAGAGGCGAAACCGATACACCCGTTGAAACTGCATGGGCATCGGCGGTCGTTCCGATTGTCGCGCTTAAACCCGCAACATCGGCGGTCGAAACCTGATAACCGACGCCGACCAGACCGAGCGAGCCGAGATTTGTAATGTTCGGAGCGCGAAAGCCGCGGCTGAAATTAAAGGCGAGATTTATTCCTTCAACGATTGTAATCACTGCGCCGACGCGACCGGAAAAATCGGCGACGCGCAGGCTATCGTCAGGAAAAAGCGGCTGATTATTTACCAGCGGGCTGTTCGACGCCCGTGAGCGATACGAGCCGATGTTGTAGCGCAGAGCGCCGCTCAAACGCAGGCGGTCGGGAATCGCTTCAAAAACGTCCTGGACATACAAACCGCCTAAAAGATATGTCGCGCCGTTCGGCACACGCGGGCGGACGAGCCTGACTGTTCCGCTGGCAGGTTCGAGGCTAAATGAAGGGGCGGAAACTTTGTCGTAATAAATGTCGCCGCCGAACAGAAAATTGTTTCTGTTGGAAAAATGTTTGTCGAGAAAAAAATTGAACCCCCAGACACTCGTGCGCTCTTTGTCGTGCGTGATTGCTGCAAGCGGATTTCCCTGCCCGCCTTGATTGACGCGCTCTTCGCGCTGGCTGTTGAAGGAAACGGTGGCGGAAAAATTGTCGAAAAAGCCCGCGCCTTGTTTGAAATATCGGAGATAGCCGAAATCCAGCATCAGATTTCTCAAATCCGCAATCAAATTCCCGTCGCCGCCTAAAAGCTGGTCGTAACGCTTTCCGCCGTCCTGCTGACTGCGCTGATAGCGAAAGCTGATTTGCCGGTCGGCAGTCGGCGCGAAATTCAAATGAAATGTGCCGCCGTATTGCGTAAAACCTGTATCCGGCAAGCGTTCTTTGCCGATGATATTCGACGGTAAACCCAAAAACCTCGTTATCGCCGAATGGCTGTCAATTCCGCCGCCCGGTCGCAAATTGTTGATGCGGCGGACGACGATGTTTCCTAAAATTCCGAATCGCTTTGTGCCGTAAGTCAAAACCGCGTTGCTGCCGAAGGACAAATCAGCGCTGGTAAAATAAGAATTAAATCCGCCATGCCATTCCGGTTTATCAAAACCGAATTCCGGCTGGCGCGACAAAAGCTGCACGTTTCCGCCGAGACCGTCCGAGCCGAATTGCGCCGTGTTCGGGCTGCGCTGAATTTCGACGGCGCGCAGAGCGGTCGGCTCGTTCAAATTAAAGAAAGTGTTGATGCCGCCGCGCTGCGTCGAATTCGTGTAGCGCACTCCGTCAACATAAACACCGACTTCCGTCAGCCCGCGCACCAGAACCGCGCCGATGGTCGGGCTTGTGCGCTGCAACGACGCGCCTTCCTCTTCCTCGGCAACCTGCGCCAGAACAGCGGTCACCCGCTGCTGAATAGCATCTTCAGTAATAACATTGATTTGCTGAGGGACTTTATTTTTGTTCTCGACCAAGCCGGTTTCCGCCGTTACCGTTACCTGTGCCGTCAATTGATTGATTTGCAAAACAAAACTTATATTCGTTGTCTCGCCGCTTGTAACCTGAACGGCTTGGCGCTGTGAACTAAAATCCGTGCGCGAGGCGATTATTTGATAAGAGCCTGCTAAAACGTTTTCAAATTTGAAATGCCCTTCAGTATTAGTCTTTGCTGCATCCAGAAGCAACTGCTGCGCGTTTAGCAGGCGAACTTCCGCGCCGCCGACAGCCGCGCCTGATGAATCAACGACCGTTCCAGTGATATTTCCAAGCGTTTTTTTTTGTTGAGCCGCCGCGTTCGGGAAGAGAAGGATGGAAAAAGAAATGGCGGCGAATATATATTTATGAAAGGAATGTGTTTTACTCACTGCGTTTAATACCAAATAAAATCGAATCTTTATTAACTGAGGAGAATTAAGATTTACATTCTAATTTAACCGTTTATTATTATCCAGCCTGAAAATAAATTGTAATCTTTTTTGTTTTCGATTTTGAAATTTAGAGAGAATAATTTTTAAGTTTTTTTTACTGTTTGGCTTAAAAAACAATAATTCCGCAGCGCTTCTATTGCATTCTGCCGAAAATTCGTTCAAAATTCGCAAACAAAGCAGTTTTCTTCCATTTTCAAAAATTCAAAATCGTTTTTACAAAACACGAAAAAATATGAATACAAACGATCTTTTTCGCAAAAAATCCATTGACCAAATCAAGCTCGACGCCGCTGCCGGTATGACCGAGCACGCGCAGGACGATATCGGCGGCGAGGGCGGCGGTTTGCGGCGGACGCTCGGCGTGTTTGATCTGACGATGCTCGGCATTGCCGCGATTGTCGGCGCGGGCATTTTCGCAATGATCGGCGGCGCGTCGCATCGCGGAGGTCCGGCGGTAATTTTCCTGTTTGTTTTTGCGGCGATAGCCTGCGGTTTTTCCGCGCTATGTTATGCCGAGTTTGCTTCGCGCATTCCGATTGCGGGTTCGGCTTACACTTACGCTTACGCAAGTCTGGGCGAGCTGATCGCGTGGATTATCGGCTGGGATTTGATTGTCGAATACGCCATCGGAAATATCGCCGTCGCTATTTCGTGGAGCGATTATTTTACCGGAATGCTTAAAGGCTACGGCATCAACGTTCCGCTTCATTTTACGATGGATTTTTTGACGGCGAAGCGCGGTTTTGCCTCCGTCAACGAAGCATTGGGAAATGCCGGATCAAGCGAGGCTTTGCGAACGGCTTGCGAAAATGCGGACGCGGCGGTTTCGTGCAGTCAAATCGAAGCCTTTGAAGCGTGGGCTTCCGCGCCGCAAGTTGCCGGGATACCGATTGTCGCCGATATTCCCGCACTTTTAATTACATTGGGCATAACGGCTCTGGTTTATATCGGTATCCGCGAATCCAAACGGGTCGCCAACGTGATGACGATTTTGAAAGTCGCCGTAATTTTATTGGTTATCGTTCTGGGCGCGTTCTATGTTCAACCGGAAAACTGGTCGCCTTTCGCGCCGAACGGTTTTGCGGGCGTGATGACGGGAGTGGCGGCGGTTTTCTTCGCTTATATCGGTTTTGACGCGCTTTCGACAACCGCTGAAGAATGCAAAGACCCGCACCGCGATCTACCGCGAGCGATGATTTATTCACTCCTCATCTGT
>DATHTS010000572.1:0-5996 GCA_035462935.1 Pyrinomonadaceae bacterium | reverse complement strand
GAATGAGGCGGAAACGCTTTTTAAGGAGATTTCCGGCGCGGGATTGGACGATAAAATTGTTTTGGAAGCCGATAAATAGGAGAAATATTTATGAAAAAAATTACATTGTTCGCCTTTATTATTACATTTTCCCTAAATCTTTTTGCCCGGAATACCGAATCAAGCGCCGGGCAAAAAGGAAAAAGCGATTAAGGCTTACGAAAAAGCCTTAACGATTGACCCGAATTTTCCTTCTTCGCTGGAAAATTTACGCAAACTTAAAGGATAATAAATAAAAAAAATGAAGATATTCCAACAAAATAAATTTAAGTTTTTATATCTAACGGCTCTCATTATCGGGCTGGCATTTTCTTCAGTTTCGGCGCAAGCCGCCAAACAAGCCAATGAAAAAGCCTTGCGTCAAAAGCTGCAAACGATGCTTGATGATTGGCACAAAAATGGAAAATTTCCCGGCGCGACTCTTGGAGTTTGTTTGGCGGATGGAAATTGTTTCAGCCTAGCGACCGGATTTTCCGATTTGGAAAGCAAAACGCAGATGAAACATGATGATTTTTTGCTCGCCGGAAGCGTCGGCAAAACTTTCGCGGCGGCGGTCGCTTTGCAGCTTGTCAAAGAAGGCAAAATCAATCTCGACGAAAAAATTGAAAAATATTTCGGGCAGGAAAAATGGTTTTCGCGCCTTCCGAACGCGAAGGACATATCGGTTCGCCAATTGATGAATCACACGAGCGGGCTTGTTCGCTATGAAGTCAAGGAAACTTTTATAAAAGACTTAACTGCGAATCCCGATAAGGTTTGGAAACCGGAAGAGCTGGTTTCGTATCTTCTGGACGAAAAAGCGCCGTTTGAAGCCGGTAAAGGCTGGGATTATTCGGATACGAACTATATTCTTCTCGGAATGATTATCGAGAAAGTTACGGGCAAAAAGTATTACGATTTGGCGAAAAGCCGCCTTTTGAATCCTTTGAAACTACAGAGAACCTTTCCGCAGGATAAACGCCAGCTTAAGGGCTTGATCCAAGGTTACGCGGGCGAAAACAATCAATTTGTCGGGAAAGATAGAGTTTTGGAAAACGGAAAATTTATCATCAACCCGCAGTTTGAATGGACGGGCGGCGGGATGGTTTCAAATGCGGAAGACCTCGCGCGCTGGGCGAAAGCGATGTATGAAGGCAAAGCGTTTGACGCTTCGCTTTTGCCGCAGATGCTCGACGGCGTTTCCACGCCGATGCTGGGGAAAGAAGCAAAATACGGTCTCGGCGTGATTATCCGCCCGACGCGCGCCGGTTTAACTTACGGTCACAGCGGATTTTTTCCCGGTTATATGACGGAAATGATGTATTTTCCCGAACATAAAATCTCGGTCGCCGTGCAGGTCAATTCGAGCGTTCCGCAAAATTTCGGAAAACCTCTGGGCAGAGTTGCGGTCGAAGCGGCGGAAGCGGTTTTAGGTAAAGAACTGCCGCCCGTGACATCGGCTCAAACGCCTGCCGCAAAAAAACAATTCGTTATCGTTTTGCGGCTTCAGCCGAAATATCAGGACGATAAAAATTGGACGGAAGCCGATAATCAAGCGGTTGGAAAACACTTTGCTAAATTGCAGCAGCTGCAAAAAGACGGCAAATTGATTCTTGCGGGAAGGACGACGGTGAAAGAATCAATGGGCTTCGTTATTCTCGAAGTCGAAAACGAGGCGGAAGCGCGAAAGGTTATGGAAGCGGACGACGCGGTAAAAGCCGGAATTATGTCGGCGGAAGTTTTACCGTTTCAGACCGCATTAATCAAAGCCAACTAAAAGGAGAGGAAGAAATGAAAAAACTGTATTTCGGAATAATTATCGCCGCCATTTTTTGTATTCAAACGGCTTTTGCTCAAAACATAACTAGGCAATCTTATGAAAAGGCGCGCGAAGTTCTGGACAAAGCCGTCGCGGCTTACGGCGGGCTGGAAAATCTGCGCGGGATTCAGAATTTTTCTTTGAAGGCTGTCGGCGATACGGTTCAGCGAAATCAAAGCCGCCGCGCTTTTTTTGTGGAAAGAACGCCGTATCAAATTGATGTAACGGTTGATATGAAAAACAACCGTTTCGTTCAGGTAACAAAAGGCGGCTATCCCGGCGGTTTTAAGTATCACGGCGGACTGGCGGTTGATAAAACCGACGGCGTTAGCTTTGATTTTGTTCGCAGCACTTCAACCGCGAGACCGAATATTCCGCCGGGCGCGATTCGTTTCCGGCAGCGGTGGATTCCGCAATACTGGGTTTTAAATGCCGTCGAACGCGCTTCGCGTTTGCGCTATCTTGGCAAAACCGAGTTTGGCGGGCGACCGCACGTCGCTATCAGCTATGCAAATGAAGACGGAGCGGAAAACACTTTGTATTTCGACGAGAAAACTTATCTTCTCTCGAAATTTGAGGGAGTCGGAACGGACGTTTTCGCGGGCGACGCGGTGTTTGAAATGATTTATCCGGGCTATCGAACCGAAGGCAGTCACCAGATTCCAACCGGAAGAATTGCTAAAGTAAATGACGAGATGACGGAAGAACTCCGCTTTGAACAACTCGTCTTTAATACAACTTTGACCGACGATAAATTCAAAGCTCCGGGCGGAATGAAAGCCGTTCCGCTTTTTGTTCCGAATCAACAGCCGCCGGTCAGCAAGCTGTCGGAAAATGTCTATACGGTTCTGGCGGGCGGCTACAATGTTTTGTTTGTCGGTTTCAAAGATTTCGTTTTCGTAATGGAAGCGCCGGGAAATGACAACGTTTCGCGCCAGGCAATCGAGCAAATCAAAAAGACTTTTCCCGATAAACCGATTCGCTATGTTTCCGTTACCCATCACCACGACGACCACGCTGGCGGAATTCGCACATATATTGCCGAAGGCGCGACTTTGATCGTCGCGCCCGGCGAAAAGAAGTTTTTCGAGCAAGTTGCGAAAAGCCGGTTCACGATTGATCCTGACACTCTCACACGAAATCCGCAGCCTTTAAAAATTGAAATCATCGCGGGCGGAAAACGGGTCTTAACCGACGGCGCGATGACGGTTGAGATTCTCGACATCGGGACAGGACCGCACGCTGATGAAATGCTGGTTGCTTATCTGCCAAACGAAAAAATGCTGTTTCAGGGTGATTTGCTGAATAATCCTCTTAACGGCGACGCCGCGATTGCCAACGACACAACCGCGCATTTTGCGAAATGGATTGAAACAAGAAAATTAGCGGTCGAAAAAATAATCCCGGTGCACGGAACTGTTCAGACATTGGATAATCTGCGCCAAGCCGTTTCGGAAATGTCTGCGCCAAAAAATTCAGCTAAAAATTAAAGATTTAAAGCTCAAACATAAAAAAGCCGCGACGGGTGAAAAAATCCTCGCGGCTTTCCATGTTTGTAAATTAAATTTACTGTTCTTTCGGAAGTTCCTTCGTGTTGCCTCGTTCAAGTTTGGCAAAGCGACCCGTGGACAGCCATTCCGGCATTTTTTCCATTTCGGAAATCCGCCAGCCTAAAATCCCCATCACTTCCGCAACGGTTTCAGCTCCCTGCCAAACCCAGTTCGGCTGAATCACATCGCCGGGCTGGTGATAATCGGTCTTTTCCCACTCCTTCATCCTTTTCATCGCAACTTGAATATCGCCTTCGGGCGCGCCCATCAGCATCAGCGCGGGAACGCCGCGTTCGACAAACGAATAATGGTCGGAGCGATAGAAAACCTTCTCGTCCGGCACAGGATCGGGAACAACTTTGATTTCCAAAACTTTTGCGACATCTTCGAGCATCGCGCCTAAGCTGGAATGTTCCGCGCCGTATCCGACCATCGTTTTGACGGGCGCGTAAACTTCTGTTCCGACGCCGTCTAAATTCAAGTTAGCCGCAATTTTTTTGATGTCCCAGGTCGGTTTTTTCGCCCAATATTTCGAGCCGTAAAGCCCGTATTCTTCGCCCGTTACGGCGAGAAAAATCATCGAGCGTTTCGGTTTGACGGACAATTTTGAATAGGCTTCGGCGACAGCTAACATTTCGGAAGTGCCGAGCGCGTTGTCTGCCGCGCCGTAATAAATTTTATCGCCTTCCTTTCCGTAAGCATCGTAATGAGCCGAGAAAAGAACCGCTTCTTCTTTCAGTTTCGGGTCAGAGCCTTCCAAAACACCGACCACATTTGAAGATAAGCCTTTCGTAGATTTGTATTTGGCAACAAGCCTTCCTTTCTGGTTTAGTTTAATCGGTTTGAAATCATTTCCTTCTGCTCGCTGAAGCGCATCTTTTACCGTAACACCCGATTTTGCAAAAAGTTTTTCCGCTCCTTTTGAACCGACATAAATAATCGGCGGGACAAACGCCGGGTAGCCTTCCTCATCCGGCATCGAGATTTGCCGACGGCTGAAATAGCTGATGAGTTCATCCGGCGGATTATCTTCGCGCCCGTGACCGATGAAAACAATTGCCGCCGCGCCTTTCTGCATCAGGTTCTGCATAAAAATCATCGAGGCTTTTTGTTTTTTCCACGCTTCTTTCGGAAGATTTGCGGGCGGACCTTCGAGCATCACGACAATTTTCCCCTGAACATCAATGCCCGCAAGATCATTGCGTTTTATAGAATCGGCGACAATTCCATAAGCCACAAAAACCATATCGCCGCTGACATCTTTATTTCCGTTATTCATCGGCAAAATCCCGTAATCAGTGCCGAAAGCTAAAGTTTCATCACCCGCTTTGAACATCGTTTCCGGTGTGGCGACAATTTCCTTAAATTCGATTTTTTGAAGGTATGAACCTTTATCGCCGAGCGGTTTTAAACCAAACTTTTGGAAACGTTCGGCGATCCAGTTTGCCGCTTTATCTCCGCCGGGCTGCATTGTTCCGCGCCCTTCCATTTCCGGCGCGGCAAGCGCGGTTGTATATTCCTTTATCGCGGCAATGGTAATCTTTTCGGCAATTTCCTTTTCGGTTGCCGAAAGCGAACCGACTGCCGGAGCAGTCGTTTGAGCAAAAACTTGCCCGAAAAGCAGAAGACTTAGGAGCAGCGCGGTCATCTCTTTACGCAGCTCAAACATAGTCCAACGTTTTTTATTATTCATTTTTTCTATTATTTCCTTGTTTATCTGAAATTTTGAGTCAAGTTCAATAGATTCTCTTAAACGGCGAGGAGTTGTCAAATGAAAAAACCTTTGTATTTAGAGGTATTTGTAGTGTCAGAACCGCCTGCGTCAGCGGGCGGGTAATTCTTGCAAAAGAAACCCGCCCGCTGACGCAGGCGGTTCTGGCTTGTATTAAAACCAGTTCTTTCCAAATTAAAAAATCACATCCGGCGGATACTCCGGTATCGGCTCCGGCGGACCCGGAAAAGGCTCCGGTTCCGGCAACGGATTCGGATTTGGGTCGGGATTTGGAAACGGATCGGGTATCGGTTCCGGAATTGGCGGATACGGCGGCTCCGGTTCGTGAAATGGTTTTTCGGGTTCTTCGGTCTGTAGTTTTATTAAATTGTTCATATTCAACTCCAAAATTTACAAATAAGCGGTAGAATCGAAAAAAACATTCGGAATAGATAATTAATAAAAGGTTTGATGATAATTAAAAATAACCTGTCAAAAATCAATTATCACTTGTTATCTATTCCGAAAAATTCTTTCCGTTAATAATTTCAACCGCTGAATCTCTTTATCAGCTATTGTTACTAATCATCGCTGATTTCGACTCCGTGTTTTTCCGCCGCTTCTTTGATTCTTTTCTTGATAAGATTTACTTCGTCTTTGTCGTATTTAGCGGCGTTATCCTCGTGATTAATGTAACTCCACGCGGCGCGAACATGCTCCGGCGTATCAATCGGATATTTTTTATTTGTCGGATCGGCGAATTTTACGTCGCCGTATTCCTTCTCTCCCCGTTCGGGATTTACATCTTCACGACGTTCAATTTTTTTTGCTGTTCCGCCCATAAATTCTTTCTCCTTTTTTAGGAATAAGCCTCGTCAGTCGGCTCGGAAATATCTCC